>JAXDMB010000019.1:0-10104 GCA_034666325.1 Vulcanimicrobiota bacterium | reverse complement strand
ACGAGGTGGATCGGGCCGAGGTCGAAGTTCACGGCGCTCAGGTTCTTGAAGACGACCGGGACGATCTCGCCGAAACCGAGCGTGACGATGGCGAGATAGTCGCCGCGCAGCCGCAATGTCGGCGCGCCGAGCAGTATCCCGAACACCGCCGCGATCCCGGACGCCACGAACAGCACCACCCAGAACGGCATGTGGATGCCGAACTGCGGCGACGCGAGCATCGCGAACGCATACGAGCCGATCGCGAAGAACGCCGCATAGCCGAGATCGAGCAGCCCGGCGAACCCGACCACGATGTTGAGCCCGAGCGCGAGCAGCACGAACGCGCCCGCATCGGCGAGGAAGTTGGTGAACCCGCCGTTGTGCCCCACGAACGGCAGCACGATCGCCGCGGCGAAGATGAGCGACGTCCGCATGCGCGGCGAGATCTTCATGTCAGACTTTGTTCGGCAGCGATTCGCCGAGCAGTCCCGACGGCCGGAAGATCAGCACCAGCACGAGCACCACGAACACCACGACGTTGGACCACTGGTCGCTGATGAACTGCGTCGTCATCGCCTCGATCAGCCCGATCATGAACCCGCCGAGCATCGCGCCCGCCAGATTCCCGATGCCGCCGAGCACCGCCGCGGTGAACGCTTTGAGCCCGGCGGAGAAGCCGTTGAGGAACCACGTCGACCCGTAGTACACGCCCGACACGAAGCCGGCCGCGCCCGCGAGCGCCGAGCCGATCAGGAACGTCAGCGCGATCGTCGTGTTGATGTTGATGCCCATGAGCTGCGCGGCGTCGCGGTCCTGCGCGGTGGCGCGCATCGCCTTGCCGAGCTTCGTGTTGTAGATGAACAGCTGCAGCGCGACCATCATCACCACCGCGAGCATCACCACGAGAATCTGCTTGGCGGCGATGTCGATGCGCCCCGCGTGGAAGCTCGGGTTCGGGAACACCTGCGGGAACGGGATCGGCGACGGCCCCTTCCAGTACTGCATGATGTTCTCGAGGATGAACGACATCCCGATCGCCGTGATGAGCGGCGCGAGCCGCGGCGCGTTGCGCAGCCGCCGGTACGCCAGCCGTTCGATCAGCACGCCGGTGAGCCCGCACAGCAGCATCGCGAGGATGATCGTGACCAGCGAGATCCAGATCAGCGGCCAGCCGTGCAGCTCGCCCGAGACCCCCAGCAGCGTGAGGACCGCGAGCGAGAAGAACGTGCCGAGCGTGTACACGTCGCCGTGCGCGAAGTTGATCAGCTCGATGATGCCGTACACCATCGTGTAGCCGAGCGCGATGAGCGCGTAAATGCCGCCCAGCGAAAGCCCGTTGATCAGTTGCTGGAGGAAGACGTCCAACGGGTCAGTCTTTGAGGTTGATCTGGTTGACGAACTGCGGCTTGCCGTTCTTGATCGAGTAGAAGCTCAAGATCGGCGCCGTGGTGTCGCCGTTGCGGTCGAACCCGATCTTGCCGATCGGCGTGTCGAGGTTCTGCGTCGACGCGACGTTCTGGCGCACTTCCAGGCGTGTCGGCGTCTTGCCGTTACCGTCCTTCACGCCCTTGAGCACCGCGCCGATGATCACCTGAGCCGCCGCGTACGAGTTGGCGCTGTACGGGCCGGGGTTGGCGTTGAAGCGCTTCTTGTAGGCCGCGACGAACGCTTTCGCGCTCGGGAGCTTCGACGTCTCGGGCGCGGCGACGGTGTAGTACGAGTTGTTCGCCATGTCGCCCGTCTCTTTGGTGAACTCTTCGTCGCTGATGCCGTCGCCGCCGACGTACTTGATGTCGCGCATGCCGACGTCCGCCATCTGCTTGCGCACGAGCCCGCCGCCGCTGGCGGTGGTACCGCCGAAGAAGATCATGTCGGGGTTCGCGCTGTGCACTTTGGTGAGCAGCGCCTTGAAATCTTGCTGTCCCTTGGTGATGTGCTCGTGACCGAGCACCGAGCCGCCCTGCTTCTTGAACTCCGATTCGAACACGTCGGCTAGACCTTTGCCGTACGTCTCGTTGTCGTCGATGATGAACGCCTTCTTGAGGTTCAGCTTGCGCGCGAACGTCGCGCCGGCGGCGCCTTGGCGGTCGTCGGTGGTGCACACGCGAAAGTACGTGTTCACGTCGGGATGCGACGTGCGCAGCTTCTTCGCGTCGTCGCCTTTCGTCAAGCCGGTGTTCGTGTTCGACGGGCTGATCTGCACGAGCCCGGCGTCGTTGGTGAGCGGGATCTCCGCCTTCGCGACGTTCGAGTTGAACGGTCCCACCATCCCGAGCACCGCGGCGTCGGCGATGAACGTCTTCACGTTCTGCGCGCCTTGCGCCGGGTCGTGCACGCCCTGCACCGCGTCGTCCAAGGAGCTGACCTCGAACTTGAGGCCGCCGGGCATCGGCTTGGCGTTCGCCTGCTCCACCGCGAGGATCACGCCGTTGCGCGTCGGGATGCCGTTGGTCGCGTCGGCGCCCGAAACGGGCAGATCGACGCCGATTTTCACCACGGTCGCCGCCGAGGCCGGAACCTGCACGGCGAGCGTCGAGCTCAGGACGATCCCGAGCGCCGCCGCAAGTGCGCCCGCGAACGCCGCCGGGCGCCTCTGGCGTGAAATCATGACTACCTCCCTACGATCCGAAGCAAAAAGGCGGCGTTTCCAAACCGCGGGACTACGCCGGGTGCGGGCTCTTCCCTCCGGCACGTCGTGACGACAGAACGCACTTGCCCGGCACGCACGTTTCACCTGGGTCCGCTCAGGGCGCGGACGCGGCGAGGTTCGCGGTGCTGCGGTATCCGTCCGCGTCGAACGCGACCGGGCCGGCGACCGTGTCGAACCGCCGGTGCCGAAGCGCGTCACGCACGCTCGCCCTGTCGTTGCCGTCGGCCCGCAGAATCTGGCCCGCGGCGTATCCCATGGCCGCCTCGGTGCCCGGCAAGAACCCGGCGGCCGCGCGAAAGCGCTGTTCGAAGCTTCGGCGCGCCGGGCTGTCCGGCACGATCTCATGCAGCACGACAATGCCGCCGCGCGGCGTGCCGTCCGGGACCAAACGGAAGTCGCGATGACCGAGCTGTCGGAGATACGCGGCGTCGAAGCGCCGCCGGAACACGTCGCTTCGCCACAGCGCGGCTGGACGCTCATCAGCGATCACGAGCACGGCATCGGCGTTCACGGCTTTCCGGCGCGCCGCTTCGAGCGCGGCCCCGCCATCGCCGACGCGGGCAGTCGCGGTGGCGGAGAACGCGGCGGGCCACGTAGCCGCAAGCTGTTCCGCCTCGCCGATCAGCACGACCGTCAGCCGCCACCCGAAACGCTCGCGCGCCGCGGTGCGCGCGAACGCGACCAGCCGCGGCGGCGAAACGCACAAGCAGAACGCGTTCGCGTCGCTTTGGCTGCGCGCCGAGCTCGAGCTGCGCCCGTTGCGCGACCACCGGGACAACAGAAGCACGGGCAGCCGATGCGACTCTGCTTGCGCCGCCACTGCATCGCCGACGTTGCGCCGCAGCCCGCCGATCGCGGCGACGATGTGGCCGTCGGCAGCGAACGCCGCGATGAGCAACGGCGCGGTCCCGACGTCGGCATCGTTGTCGCTGCCCTCGTCCCGGTGCGGGTTGAGAAAGCCGCCGTTCGCGCTGTCTTGCGCGACTACGCGACCGGATCCAAGGGCGAGCCGAATACCGGTCAGTACGCCGATGCCGCGCGCCCCGTCATCACCGGCAACCGGCATCTCAACGCCGACTCGCGACGCCGGCGCGACGTCTGACACCAGCGCGGTGCGTGGCGCGGGCGCGGCGCGCGATGCCGGCGTAACCGCGAGAATGCCGAGCGCGAGCAGCGCTGCAGCGGTGCGCCGAACATCGCCGCTCACGGCTTCGGTTTCGGCGCCTCCGCGATCAGTTCGTCGAGAAACGTCACGGCGGCTTTCCAGCCCGCATCGGCCGACGTGCTCGCCATCGGGGCGATCGCGTTGCGATGGCTCGCGAGTTGCGCGGGCGTCGCAAACCCCGCTCCGTCGAGGAGCGTCGCCTGCGCGTCTGTGCCACGCCCAAGATACAGCTGGATCACCGACAGATCGAAAAAACTCCACGGTGTGTCGCGCGGCGGCTGGGTGTCGACGTCCGCACGCCGGATTCGTTCCGCTTTGCGCAGCATCACCTGATCGAGCGCTGACGGCGCGATGCCGGCCTGCTGCTTTAGAATGAGCGCGTTGAGCAGCGGGTATGGGTCGCCGTTCGAGAGCTGCACGGCGTGCTCGTACGCCTGCCGCGCGCTCGCGAGATCACCGGAACGGCGCAACGCGCCGCCGAGCGACGACCATGCGTCGTAATCGTTCGGACTGAGGTCGACCGCCTTCTTCAGCGAAGCGATTCCGGTGCCGTGCTGCGCGCGTTCGAGCGCGATGCCCTTCTCGCGGTGCGCAGCTCCGTTCGTCGCATCGATCCGCAGCGCAGCATCCGCGTGCCGCACCGCGTCGGGATAACGCCCGAGGCGCACGGCGAGCGCAGCCGCACGCACGCGCACTTCAGGATCGTCCATGCGCTTCAGCACGTCCTCGTAACGGTCGAGCGCGACGTTCTCCGCTCCTCGCGCGAGCGCGAGTTCGGCCTCGTGCATCAGCGCGGTGACCACCGCTTCAGAACCGGCCGCAATAGCCGCTGGAGCACCCGGCACGGCGGAGGAGCTCGGGACGGGGGTCGCGGCAATCGCCGCGCGCACCGGCGAGTCGACGACCGCGGCGCGTGCGCTCTCGTCGAGTAGCCTGGCGATGGTATCGCGCGCGGCGGGTACATCGCTCGCATCGTACGAGAACACGCGCATGTGCGACATGTCGAACGGAATCGACTTGGCGTCCTGGCGCACGATGAGCGTGCCCGACTCGTTGGCTTTGTAGCGCGTTCCGATCTCGAGTAAGACGTTGACGTTCTGAAACGTCACGTCCGCGAGACATATCCGCGAGCTCGCCAACCGCTTGTACATGATCTGATCGATGTTTCCGCTGTAAAAGCCCTCGTCCGCGCGGGTCGGAAAGAACGGCAGACCGTCGGCATTTCCGGACATCTGAATGCCGGGCTTGAGGATCGAGCGATAGACGTCGTCGAAGTCGATCGTGATGGACTCGGTCTTCGTCTCATACGTCTTCTTCGAGAACGGCATCGCGACGAACACCGTGCGGTCCCACGGCAGCTCGTCCTCGTCGCGCGTGGTGACCTCCACCGCGCGCAGCCCGCGCTGCCGCGCGTACCGCAGGAATGCCGCGCTTTGATCCGGCGCACCGCGCGAAACGAGATCCCACACGCACAACGCGACGGCGCCTCGATCGGCCTTGCGCGCGGCGTCGACGATGCGTTGCGTCACGAGCGCATACGCGTCGTCATCGGATTTGCCGGCTGTGTCGAGCACCTCCACGCAGCCCACAGCTTCAGCACGGTCGAGCACTTCGTCGTACAGCGCGGTCCAGGCGGCGCCGCGGTCGCCGACCGACGACGCGCGAAAACGAGCACGGTCGAACGGCAGCAGCACGCGAACCGGGATCGAGAGCGCGGAGGCCTCGTCGAGCGCGATAAGATCCGCACCGGCCGCAGCCGATGCTATCAGCTCGGAGGGACGCAGCTCTTTGAGCGTATCGCGGACGCGCCGCGTCACGGCGGCGACATCACCCGGCGCGAAGCGCGGCCGCTCGGCGCCGTCCGCGTCCACCCGCCGTCCCGCGACGGCCACAACCGGTCCGGTCACATGCATCCCGTCGCCTCCACGGTTACTTTCTCAGCTCGCACAGGCAAGCCTTTGCCACAAGCGAATCAAGCATGCCGGAGGGTGCGCGATGGACGAACGGATCAAGGTCATGATCTCCTCACGTGTCGCGACCAGCATCGCGGGTACCCCGCTCGCTACGATCCGCGCGCGCATCAAGGCGGCGCTGAAGACGACGCGGTGGTGGAAACAGGAACCGTACGACGTCTGGACGTTCGAGGACACGACACAGAACAACACCTATTCCACCGTCGAGGGATGCCGCCGGCTCATCCGCGGACACGACGTCATTCTCGCGCTGTACACCGGCGACGCGGGGTGGGCGTCACAAGACGGCGGCGTCGGCATCTGTCATCTCGAGCTCGCCGAAGCGTACAACATCGCGCCCGCGCGATTGCGCGTCATTGGGCTGCCGCAAAATGCGGATCCGACGAGCGAGGACGATGTGTTCCGCACGTTCGTCACGAGCAACCGGCTGTGGACAGGTCCGAACGTGATCGCCGATCCGGGCGCGATCGTCGACGCCGCGTGCGATGCGGTAGCCGAAGCGACGATCGAGCTGACACGCCGCGGCGCGGCGGAGGCACGGCGCGCCGCGTATGCCCGCGGTGAAGCGCTGATGTGGAGCCGCCTCGACATGGTCGCGCGGCGCACCCGTCATGCTGGACGAAGTCGCCGACACGCTCGGATTCGCGACGACCGTGCGCACCGGGCCGGTCCGTATTGCCGAAGACGAGCTGCTCGTCGTGCTGCACGCCGTTCCCGACAGCTTCACGATTGGAGCGGCACGCGAGCTGCTCGGACAACCGTTTCGCCGCGACCACGACCAGTTCGCGCAGCCCACGCGAGCGGTCGGACCATTCCACATCGTCGCGTGCCACAAAGCCGCGACAGCGGGGCAGGTGCGCCGCGTGCTCGGCCTCGACGACGCGACGGTGGTCCCCGGCGAGTTCGGCGTGTACGTCGCGGACGAGATCGCCGGAACGCAAATGGCGTTTCTCACCGATTGCCGCGACGCCGTCTCGACACGCGCCCGCATGGAACGGCTGCTGGACTGGCTCCGCGCGGTGGCCGCGCCGTTCGTCATCCCACGAGCACGAACGCGCCGAGCCGTCTGCAAGGCGCTTTCGTCTGCGCGGCGCGCATGATCGAGCCTGCGCGCTACACCGCTGCGAGTTCCCGGACGGCGGCGGCGTTGAAATACGCCGCGCGCGGGTGGTGGATCACGATCGCCGCGGTCGATTGCTCCGGCATGATCTGATGCGCGGTCGTCAGTGATGCGCCGATCGCGTTTTCCACATCGAGCAGCTTCCACACGGTCTCGTGCTGCGTCAGGTCCGGGCATGCGCCATAGCCCCAGCTATAGCGCTTGCCGCGCTCGTTGGCGAGGCCCAGCTCCGCTCGGATGCGGCGGTGCGTGCGTTCCGCCAGCGCCTCCGCCGACTGCACGGAGAACCCGTGCAGGAAGTATGCTTCGCTGTAGTCGTTGCGCGCTTGCAGCGCGTCGGTGCGGCGCGACGCTTCCGCGCCTACCGTCACCACTTGCAGCGCGATGACGTCGCTCGCGCCGCCGTCTTTCGGTTCCGCGATGTAGTCCGCGAGACAGAGGTGCTCGCCGCCGAGCTGGCGCGCGAAGGTGAAGCGCGCGATCTCGCGCGTGCGGTCCTTCGGGTCGTACACGATCACGTCGTCGCCGCTGCCCGCCGCCGGGAAATACCCGTACACCACGCGCGGCTCGAGAAACGGCTCGCTCTCGGCCATCTTCTCGTACCGCCGCAGGCGCGGCTCGAACTCTTCAGCGACGATGCGGTCCCAGTCGGCGCCTTTCGTGCTCGCCCCGCCCCATGACAGCCGGTAGAGGCTCTTGAGGTCGAAGCAGTCCCACAGCTCGCGCGGATCGACGTGCTTGAGGGTGCGCGCCCCAAGAAACGGCGGCGCCGGAACATCCGCGGCGCCGACTTCGGCGCGCGCGGTCTTGCCGGACACCGCCGGCGCCGCGAGCGCGTTCGCATCCTTGATGCGCAAGTTCGCGGCCTCGATGCGCACGCGCTCGACGAGCTGTTCGCGCGACGCGTCGCCGGTGAGCGCGTCCATGAGATCCAATCCCTCGAACGCGTCCTTCGCATAGAACACGCCGGGTTCGAAGAACCGCTCGTCGGCGGCATACGCGACGCGCCGCCCGAAGTCGCGGTTGATCGCCGCGCCGCCGATGACGACCGGATACGCCAGCCCGCGCGACGCCTGCTCCTTCACCAGGATCGGCATCTGCTTCGACGTCGACACGAGCAACGCCGACAAGCCGATCGCGTCGGCGTTCACCTCGACCGCCTTGTCGAGGATCGTGTTCACCGGAACCTGCTTGCCGATGTCGTGCACCGTGTAGCCGTTGTTCGAGAGAATCGTCCCGACCAGGTTCTTGCCGATGTCGTGCACGTCGCCGAACACCGTCGCGAGCACGACGACGCCCTTGCTGACGCCTTCCTTGCGCTCCAGGAACTGCTCCAGGTGCGCGACGGCCTTCTTCATCACTTCCGCCGACTGCAGCACGAACGGCAGGATGAGCTCGCCCGCGCCGAACTTGTCGCCGACTTCTTTCATCGCCGGCAGCAGCACGTTATTGAGCACGTCGACCGGATCGCGCTTCTCGAGTGCCTCGTCGATCTTTGCCTCGATCCCGTCCTTGCGGCGGCGCAGGATCGCGTTGTGGATGCGCTTCTCGACCGGCGCGTCCGCCTCGTCGTCGACCGGTGCGACCGCGCCGCCCGGCACGACGACCTTCGCTTCGAAGTGCTCGATCACGCGCTGCAGCGCGTCGGGACGGCGGTTGAGCACGAGGTCGTCGCACAGCTCGCGCTCTTCGGCGTCGATCTCCGCATACGGCGTGATCTCCGCCGCGTTGACGATCGCCATGTCGAGCCCGGCTTCGACGCAGTAGTGCAGCATCACGGAGTTCAGCACGTGCCGCGCGGCAGGCTTCAGGCCGAACGACACGTTGGAAACGCCGAGCGACGTCAGCACGCCCGGCAGCTCGCGCTTGATCAGGCGGATTCCGTCGATCGTCTCGACGGCCGAGTTGATGTACTCCGCGTCGCCCGTCGCGAGCGTGAACGTGAGATCGTCGAAGATCAGCGCGCCCGGCGGCAGGCCGTACTCGTCCACCACGATGTCGCGGATGCGCCGCGCGATGTCGAGCTTCTGCTGCGCCGTTTTCGCCATCCCGGTCTCGTCGATCGTCAGCGCGACGACCGCGGCGCCGGCTTCCTTCACCAGCGGCATCACCGAATCGATCTTCGCGCGGCCGTTCTCGAGGTTGATCGAGTTCACCACCGGACGCCCGGCGTAGATCTTCAGCGCCGCTTCGATCACTTTGGCTTCGGTGGAGTCGATCACGAGCGGCGCTTCGACCGACTGCGCGAGGCGCTTCACGATCGTCGCCATCTGCACGTCTTCATCGGTGCGCTCGGTGAGCGCGGTGCAGACGTCGAGCAGATGCGCGCCGCCTTCCACCTGCGCGCGCGCGACCAGCGTGATCTCGTCGTAATCGTTGGCGAGCAGCAGCCGCTTGATCTTGCGCGAGCCTTGCGAGTTGACGCGCTCGCCGATCAGCAGCACCGTGCCTTCTTGGTTCAGCGCGACCGCGGTCATCGCCGAGGCCGCGTACTGCAGCGGCTTTGGTTCCGGGATGCGCGGCGTGTAGCCCGACGCCGCCAGGGCGTCGATGCCGGCGCGAAACGCGCTGATGTGCTCCGGCGTCGTGCCGCAGCAGCCGCCGATCGCGTTGACGCCGAAGTCCGTCACGAACGCGTGCAGCTCGCGCTGCATCTCGGCGGGCGTCTCGGGATAGATCGTCTCGCCCTTGGGACCCATGCGCGGCAAACCGGCGTTCGGGATCACGCTCACGAAGCAGCGCGAGTTCTCGACGAGATACCGGATCGGATCGCGCATGTGCGACGGACCGGTGGAACAGTTGAGCCCGATGACGTCGATCGGGAGCGCGTCGAGCGTCGCGCACACGGCGCTGATGTCGGTGCCGAGCAGCATGCGGCCCGTGACGTCGAGCGTCGCCTGCGCCTGGATCGGCACGCGCCGCGCGCCTTTGGCGAACGCGCGCGTGATGCCGGCGATCGCGGCCTTCATCTCGAGCAGATCCTGGCTGGTCTCGAGCAGTAGTAGGTCCACGCCGCCTTCGATCAGCGCGGCGGACTGCTCTTCGTACAGATCCGCGAGCTCGTCGAACGTGATCTTCGAAAGCGCCGGATCGGACGACGAGATCAGCATTCCGGTCGGGCCGAGCGCGCCGGCCACGAAGCGCGGGCGCTCCGGCGTCGCGAACGCGTCGGCGGCGCGGCGCGCGATCCGCGCGGAAGCGAGATTGACCTCGC
>JAXDMB010000018.1:0-4568 GCA_034666325.1 Vulcanimicrobiota bacterium | reverse complement strand
GCTAGGCGGTTGGCGAGCTCGTCTTCGATGCCGGCGGCTTGAAGCGCCGCAAGTGCTTCGGGGTTCGGGAGCGGGGTCACGCCGGGGCGATGGCGCGCGGGACGGTCAGGCGGTGGACGTGGACGCTTACCAGGGCGACGTCCGTTGGCGTGATGCCGGGGATGCGGGTCGCTGCGCCCAGCGTGCGCGGGCGGGTACGGTGAAGCTTTTCGCGGGCTTCGCGTGAGAGAGCGTGGATCGTGGCGTAGTCGAGATCTGCGGGAAGGGGAATCGCCTCGTCGCGGGAGGCTCGGTCGATCGCGGTCTGCTGGCGGCGGACGTAGCCGCTCATCTTCAGCTCGATCTCCGCTCGCGCTGCGATGTCGCCGGGCGTTTCGGGCGGGAAGCGGTCCAGGACGTCGGCGATCGTCACGTCCGGGCGGCGGAGTGCGTCCGCGAGCGTCGATCCGGGCGCGAGCGTTGTCGTGCCGAGGCTTTTTGGTGCTCGGGTTTTCTCCGCGTGGTCGAGCGCGGCGTTGAGGTGCTCGCGGCCTGTCGAAAACGCCGTCCAGGTTTTCTCGTCGATCAGGCCCAGAGCGTGCGCGATCGGGGTCAGGCGTAGGTCCGCGTTGTCGTGGCGTAGGATCACGCGGTGTTCGGCGCGCGAGGTAAGCATTCTGTACGGTTCGTCGACTCCGCGTGTCACGAGGTCGTCGATGAGGACGCCGATGTAGGACGTTTCGCGGCCGAGGCGCAGCGGGGGGCGGCCATGGGCGCGTTGGGCGGCGTTGACGCCGGCGATGAGGCCTTGCGCGGCGGCTTCCTCATAGCCGCTCGTGCCGTTGAGCTGGCCGCAGTGGAAGAGGCCGGCCACGCGGCGCGTCTCCAGGCTCGGGTCGAGCTCCGTCGGCTGTACGAAGTCGTACTCCACCGCGTAGCCTGGGCGCAGCATCACGACGTGCTCGAAGCCCGGGAGCGTCCGCAGCATGGCGAGTTGCACGTCCGCCGGGAGCGACGTCGAGAAGCCGCCGACGTAGAATGTTGGTTCGTCCCAGCCTTCCGGCTCGACGAACACTTGGTGCGTCGGGTTGTGGGCGAACTTGACGACTTTGTCTTCGATCGACGGGCAGTAGCGCGGGCCGATGCCCCGGATCAAGTCGAGGCCGTAGAGCGGCGAGCGGTGCAGGTTCTCGCGGACTAGCGCGTGCGTGCGTTCGTTGGTATCGACGATCCAGCACGACAGCTGTGGCCCTGCGAATGCGTGCGGGCTCGCGTACGAGAACGGCAGCGGGATCGCGCTCGGGCGCTGCTCCGCCATTGCCGAGAGGTCGAGCGAGGTGCGGTCGACGCGCGGCGGGGTGCCCGTCTTGAGGCGCGCGAGGGGGAAGCCCAGGCGCGCGAGCGCGGCGCTCAGGCCGAGCGCGGGCGCTTCGCCGAAGCGGCCTTCCGCGCGGACCTCGTCGCCGCGGAAGGTTTTGCCGCCCAGAAACGTGCCGGTCGCGAGCACGACGTTGCGCGCGCGCAGCGTTTCGCCGCCGGCCAGGACGACGCCGCGTATCTCGCCCGCCTCGACCGCTAGGTCCTCCGCCATGCCGCGCACGACCGTCAGGTTCGGCTGCGCGGCGATCGTCGCGGTCGCTTCGCGGACGTAGGCGGGCTTGTCCGCGAGCGCGCGCAGCGCCCGGACCGATGGGCCCTTGGACTCGTTCAGGAAGCGCGCGTGCAGCGACACGCGGTCGGTCACGCGCGCCATCGCGCCGCCCAGCGCGTCGATCTCGCGCACCAGCTGGCCTTTTGCGCTGCCGCCGATCGACGGGTTGCACGCCAGCGTGCAGACGCGGTCGGGGTCGCCGGTCACGAGTAGGGTCTGCGCGCCGAGGCGCGCGGCCGCGAGCGCCGCTTCGAAGCCGGCGTGGCCGCCGCCGACGACGATCACAGCGGCGTCGTCGCCGCGTGCGTGGTGGGTCATCACGGTGCGTTGGAGGTTCGCCGCGGGGCGCGGACTCGCCGCTAGGACGCCGTTTGCACGGGCGGCGCCTTCTCGTCGTAGAGCGCGTCCATCTCGGCGCGCAGCTCCTCGAACGCCGCGTGCTCGGCCTCGGCGTGCTCAACCTTTTCCTCCGCCGACCGTTCGCGTTTCCCGGCGCGCACTTTGAAGCGCAGGTAGCCGACCTGCTGGTACGGCGGCATGCAGTCGGCGCGCACCTCGAAGCCTTCTTTGTGCAGCTCGAGCTTTAGTGCCACTTGCTGGATGCCGTGGAGCAGCGCGGTGGTGAGCGCTTCGTCCGCGACGCCGAGGTCCATCAGCGTGTGCAGCTCCCGCTTCGGCGCGACGACGACGCGCGTGCGCCAGGTGTGCTGGGGCGAATCGTAGTCGTCCTCGATCTGGTGGAACGCGACGACGAGCTCGTCCTCGTACACTACCTTGATGCCCTTGCCGCGCAGCTTCTTGCGGAGCGTTTTATGGCGCACGCGCTTCGGCCACCGCTCGGGGGCAACGGCGAGAACCTCGGTCAGCCGAACCGGCTCGGTGTCCATATGCGTCGGTTATCCCCGAGGCGGGTACGTCCTAAGACCGTCCGACCATAAGGAGCCGATCCGCGCCTTGAGCTTTCTCACCCACGTCATCTGCGACGAAGAGCAGCGCCGGTACGAGAAGCCCGACCCGGATCATACCTTTCGCGGGCGCTTAGACGGGACGCGGCAGAAGGCCGACGAGGTGGTGTACGAAGACGATCTGGTCTTCGCGTTCAAGCACAACGTCGACCCGACGGTCGATCACTGGTGGGAGACGCACGTCGTGATCATCCCGAAGCGCTGGATTCCGACGTTGCTCGACATTGGTGTCGGCGACATGCGCGTTTGGACCGCGCTCGTCGCGGGGATTCAAAAAGTCGCGCTCAAGCTCGGACTGCACAAGACCGGCTTCATCGTTCGCTCGAGCGTGCTGCCGCCGTACCAGCACACCGAGCACGTGCACATTCACATTCTCGCGGGGGAGCACCGTCATCCGCACACCGACGGCCCGCTCTCGCAACACATCACCTGACGCGCCGCGCGCGTCGCTGCTCGACGTCGCGCGCACGTTCGGCACCATCGCGCTGGTCTCGTTCGGCGGCGGCCAGAAGGCGGCGATCCGGCGCGCGGTCGTCGAGCGGCGCGCATGGCTGCGCGACGACGACTTCATCGAAGCGCTCGCGCTGGCGGAGCTGATGCCGGGCGCGAACCTCGTCAATCTCGCGGTCTTCATCGGGCATCGCGTGCGCGGCGCGTCCGGCGCGGTCGTCGCGCTGCTTGCGGTCTGCGTTCCGCCGTTCGCGATCGCGCTCGGCGTTGCGTTCGTCTATTTCGCGCGTCTCGACGTTCCGCTCGTCGGCGCCGCGCTGCGCGGATGCGCTGCCGGCGCGGTGGGTATCACGATCGCAAACGCGTTCGAGCTCACGGTCGACCGGCGGCGCGACGGGTGGATCGCGCTGGTGCTGCTTGCCGGGACGGCTCTCGCGGTCGGCGCGTTCAAGCTCGCGCTGTTACCCGCGTTCGCAATCTTCGGCGGGCTCGGTATCTGGCTTGCAACAGTGCGGGCGCGTCGGCCGGATTCGCGCGAGCGCGCGGCGTGAAAGAACTCAACGTCTTTCGCGTCTTCGCCGTGTTGTCGGTGCTCGGGTTCGGCGGCGGGAAAGGGATCTTTCCGCAAATGCACGCGCAGACCGTCGAGCAATTCCATTGGGTCACGGCGGCGCAGTTCACGCAGTTCTATGCGATCGGCAAGCTCGTCCCCGGACCGACGACGATTGCGGCGGTGCTGATCGGCTATGCCGCAGGCGGTGTGCCGGGCGCGGGCATTGCCGCGGTTGCGATGTTCGTTCCGGCGGCGCTGATGATGCTCGGCGCCGCGATGCTGTGGCGGCGGTTTCACGACTCGCCGTGGCGCGAGCGGATCAGTTTCGGGCTCGCGCCGGCCGTGGTTGGGCTCACGTGGGCGAGCGTGCTCGCGTTCGGAAAGGGCGCGGTGGCTGGGCCGGCATCGGTTGCGATCGTCGCCGTGGTCGCGGTACTCGCGCTGCGCACGAAGCTGGACACGCCGGTGCTGATCGGCTTGGCGGCTGTCGGCGGGCTCGTATTTCTGCGCTGACGCGCGGCGCCGGTTTTCTAGCTGCTGCGCTCGCGTGACAGCAGCGCGCGTTTGCGGTCGACGCCCCAGCGGTAGCCCGCGAGGCCGCCGTCTTCGCGCACGACGCGGTGGCACGGGATCGCGACGGCGAGGCGGTTCGCCGCGCAGGCCGCGCCGACGGCTTGAGCTGCTTGCGGGCTGCCGACGGCGCGCGCCAGCGTCGCGTACGTCACCGGCTCGCCCGGGCGCACCGCGCGCAGCGCGTTCCAGACGCGCCGCTGAAACGCCGTTCCACGAACGTCGAGCGGCAGCGCGAACGGCGCCGCCGGATCGTCCACGAGCGCGATCACGGCCTCCACGGTCGCGTGCAGTGCGGCGTCGTCGCGTTGCCTCTGCGCGTTCGGCACGTGCCGCGCGAGCGCGGCGAGTACGGCTTCATCGTCGTCGCCGAGCTCGATCGCGCAGACGCCGCGGTCCG
>JAXDMB010000017.1:0-8023 GCA_034666325.1 Vulcanimicrobiota bacterium | reverse complement strand
CGTCCACTCGATCGGGGCGTCCTCGACCAGCGTCTTCCAGCGCGTGATCACGTAGTCCGGATGGCGCTCGAGCACCACGACGGTCTCGACGTCCGGCATGAAGTCCGGGAAGCGGTCCTGCTCCTTCGCGAGCTCGTACACCGTCGCAGCCGGCGCGGCGACGTCGATCGAGCATTCCACGTACGGCATTACGCGAGCGTTCCCAATTTCTCGAACGCCGCCGCGACCGCGGCGTCGAACGCGCGCAGCGCCGCATCCACTTCCTCGGCGGTGACGATCAGCGGCGGTTCGAGGCGGATCACGCGCTGCTGGTTGAGGGTCCACGCGGCCGTCACGCCGCGCTTGAGGAGCTCCGGGATGATCGTGCCTCCGTAGCCTTCGCTGCGCAGCTCGACGCCTACCAGCAGTCCCACGCCGCGCGCATCGGCGATCACGGCGGGATGGCGTTCCATCGTCGCTCGCGCTCCGGCGAGCAGTTGCGCGCCGCGCGCCCGCGCGTTCGCGACGAGATCCTCGTCGCGCAACACGTCGAGCGCGGCGAGCGCCGCCGCGCACGCGAGCTCGTTGCCGCCGAACGTGGACGTGTGCAGCAACGGCTGCTTCGCGTACGCGGCGTTCCACACCGCCGGACGAGCGACGTACGCACCGATCGGGATCACGCCCCCGGAGAGTCCTTTCGCGAGCGTCATGACGTCCGGGACGACGTCTTCGCGGTCGCACGCGAACAGCGCGCCGCAGCGGCCGAGCCCCGTCTGCACCTCGTCGGCGATCATCACGACGCCGCTCGCGTCGCAGATCGCGCGCACGTCGCGCAAATAGCCGTCGGGCGGTATGTTGACGCCGCCTTCGCCTTGAACCGCCTCGACGATCACCGCGGCGACGGTGTCGTCGACCGCGTCGCGCAGCGCGCGCGCGTCGCCGAACGGCACGCGCCGCACGTCGGCGAGCAGCGGCGTGAACGGATCGCGGAACGCGTCGCGCCCGCTCGCCGACAGCGCGCCGAGCGTCTTGCCGTGGTATGCGGCATCGGTTCCGACGATCGCCGGCCGCTTCGTCGCGGCGCGCGCGAGCTTGAGCGCGCCTTCCACCGCTTCGGTTCCACTGTTCGCGAAGAATGAGATCGACAGATCGCCCGGCGTCAACTCCGCCAACCGCTTCGCGAGCCGGCCCATCAGCGGATTGAACATCGTGCGGCCCGACAGCGCCATGCGGTCGAGCTGCTCTTTCACCGCCGCAATGACGCGCGGGTGCCGGTGACCGAGCGTGAACACGCCGTACCCGCCGGCGAAGTCCAGATACGTCTTGCCGTTGTGGTCGGTGATCGTCGAGCCTTCCGCGCGCACCTCGACCGGCGAGCCCGACAGCTTCATCACGCGCGCGAGCGGCGGATTCAGGTACGCGCGGTAGTTGTCGTACGCTTCGTCGTACAGCGCCGCCGGCGAAGCGGCGCCGTACAGCATGTCTTCCGTATCGAGGCTCACGCGACGGCGAGCTCGCGCGATTCCAGCTGCTCGATCGTCGTCTCGAGTACCGCCAGCGTTTCCGCCGCGGTTTCGGTGCGCATCAGCCGCTCGCGCAGCGTGCTCGCACCGGGGAAGCCCTTGAGATAATAGCCGAGGTGCTTGCGCATCTGCGGAACGGCGCGCGGCTCGCCCCACTCCGCCACCATCGTGTTGTAGTGGTGCATCGCGAAGCGCAAGCGGTCGGGCGCGTCCGGCGTCGCTTCGGGCTCGCGGCCTTCCATCAGCGCGCGCAGCCGCGACACGAGCCACGGGTTGCCGAGCGTCGCGCGCCCGAGCATTACCGCGTCCACGCCGCTCTCGCGCATGCGGCGCATCGCTTCGTACGGATCCGCGAGGTCGCCGTTGCCGATCACCGGGATGTCGACCGCGGCTTTGAGCTCGGCGATCTTCGACCAGTCGGCGCTGCCTTTGTAGAACTGCTTCGCGGTGCGCGCGTGCAGCGTGAGCGCCTGCACGCCCACGGCCTGCGCACGCTTCGCCACCTCGACGAACACGAGGTCGTTCTCGGTCCAGCCCAGCCGCATCTTCATCGTCACCGGGCAGTCGACGGCCGCGACGACGGCGCGCATGATCGCTTCGCAGCGGTCGACGTCGCGCAGGCACGCGCTCCCGCCCTCGGTCTTCGTGACCTTCGGTGCCGGGCAGCCGAAATTGATGTCCACGATGTCGGCGCCGCACTCGCGCACGACCTTCGCCGCGTGCGCCATGATCGCGGGGTCGTTGCCCCAGAGCTGCGTGGACACGGGGCGCTCCACGCCGTGCTGGTCGATCATCTCCATGGTGCGCTGGTTGCCGTACTGCAGCGCGTTGGACGACACGAACTCGGTCACGGTGAGCCCGAACCCGAACGGCTTGTAGAGCGCGCGCAGGGTGCGGTTCGTCACGCCCGACATCGGCGCGAGGACGATCGGAGGCGAGACTTCGACGGGGCCGATCCGAAGCGGCGCGACGGCGCTCTTCGGCAGGCTCGGGGTAGGCTGAGTCACGACCATCGAGTGTACCACGCCGGCCGCGCGAACGCCCACCGTCTTTGGCAGGTGGCGAGCGGACGCCGTCGGACCAACCGCCATGCTCGCAGCGCTCCTGCTCGCGGCGGTCGTCGCCGCGGCCGCCACACCCGTGCCGCGGCCCGGCGAGCCGGTCGAGATCCAGGTTCACGAGAACGCGCTGGTGGGCGAGTTCGCAGCGCCGGCGGACACCGCGCGCCACCCCGCCGTCATCGTGCTGGGCGGGTTCGAGGGCGGCGTCCCGGGCGAAGCCTTCGGTTTCGCGCGCCAAGGCTATGCGGCGCTCTCGGTCGCGTACTTCAACGCCGGCGCGCTCCCGAAAGCGCTCGACCAAGTCCCCGTGGAGCGCGTGTCCCGCGCGATCGACTGGCTGCTCGACCGCCCGGAAGTCGACCCAAGCCGCATCGGGATCGTCGGCTTCTCGAAGGGCGCGGAGCTCGCGCTGCTGGCCGCCTCACGCGACTCGCGGATCAAGTCCGTCGCGGTGATCTCGCCGAGCGCGTACGTGTGGTTCGCGCCGACGTTCGACGGCAGCCCCGACCGCTCGTCGTGGACGGTCAACAACGGCCCGCTGCCGTTCATCGCGGCCGACACACGCGCCGAGAACAACCTCGCGCGGACGTACGACGCCGGCGGAACGTACCAGTTCCGCGACCTCTACGACGCGTCGCTGTCGGCCGCGAGCGCGGCCACCGTCGCGAGTGCGGCGATCCCCGTGGAGCGCATCGGCGGCCCGATCCTGTGCGTGGCGGGCGACGACGACCGCGAGTGGGACAGCGCGGGCGCGTGCAAGACGATAGCGGCGCGCCGCAAAGCCGCGACGCGCGACGCGCGCGACCAAGTCGCGCTCGAGCCCGGCGCGGGGCATGCCACCTCGCTCGGCGGCCGCCCGTCGCCCGAGACCGTGTCCGCCGGCCGCATGACGATCCGCCTCGGCGGGAACGTCGCGGCAAACGCGCGCGGCGGCGCGGACGCCTGGAACCGCACGCTGACGTTCTTCGCGCGCACGCTCTAACCGCGCCGACCGCCGCTCGCCCGCACAGCCTCTCGCCCACCGCCCGCAACGTGATTTCCAGCGCGATTCGGGTAGCAGCACCTTACCGGAGCGAGTGCCCCGGTCGTGAACACACCCCACTCAGGAGAGCTCCGAGCCGCCGTGCCGGAGCTCTCGGCTTTGGCGGCGTGCGGGCTACCAGATCTTGCACGTTGTTGCGGCTGGTTTCACCATCTTGTCGCCCGCCGCGCAGTGGAATGCTTTTGCGAACTCCGGCATGTTGAGCAGCGTGCCGATTACGCGGTTGCGCGCGACGGGGTGTTCGTTGCTCTGGCCCATGAAGCGCGCGAACTCCGGCGTGTCGTTCTCCGCCCACACCGTCGCGAACGCCAGGAAGAAGCGCTGCTCGGGCGTGTAGCCGTTGATGACGTGGCGCGGCTTGCCGATCTGCGACGCTTCGTACGCGTTGTACGCGATGCGCAGGCCGCCGAGATCCGCGATCGACTCGCCGGTGACCAGCGGGCCGTTCTGCAGCACGCCCGGCGCCGCTTCCATGCCGCCGTACTGCTTGGTGACGCACGCCGCGCGCGTGGTGAACTGCTTGCCGTCCGCGCGCGTCCACCAGTCGCGCAGGTTTCCCACCTTGTCGTACTGGCGCCCGTTGTCGTCGAAGCCGTGCGTCATCTCGTGCCCGATCACCGCGCCGATCGCGCCGTAGTTGAGCGCGTCGTCGCTGCGCTCGTCGAAGAACGGCGGCAACAGGATCGCGGCGGGGAAGGTGATGTCGTTGTTGGTCGGATCGTATTGCGCGTTGATCAGCTGCGGCGGCATGCCCCACTCGGTGCGCACGGTGGGCTTGCCGATCTTCGCCGTGTCGCGCGCCACGGCGAACGCTCGCGCGCGCTGGATGTCGCCGAAGTAGTCGTCGCGCGCGATCGTCACGGCGGAGTAGTCGCGCCATTTCGACGGATAGCCGATCTTCTGCACGATCGCGGCGAGCTTCTCCTGAGCGCGCGCTTTGGTCGGCGGCGTCATCCAGCTCAAGCCGGCGATGTCGGTGCGGTACGCCGCACGCAGGTTGCGCACCATCGCGTCGGCGTGCGCTTTCGCGGACGGCGCGAAGCGCTCCGCGACGAACATCTGGCCGAGTAATTCGTCCATCGCGCCGTCGACGCTGCGGATGCAGCGCTTCCAGCGCGGCTCGAGCTTCTTCACGCCGAACAGCTTCTGCGACCACGAGAAGTTCTCGTCGACGAACGCCTTGGACAGCAGCCCCGCGTTCGCGCCGACGTAGTGCCATTTCACGTACGTCTTGAGATCGGCGAGCGGCGTCGACGCCAGGATGCCGTTGAGCGCTTTGAAGTACGACGGCTCGTCGACGTTGAGCGCGGTGAGCGGCGCGCCGACGCCCTGCAGGTACGCCGGCCAGTCGATCGTCGTGCCGAGCGCCGTCAGCTTCGCGACGGTGTACGGGTTGGTCGTGATCTTCGGGTCGCGCAGCTGCGCCTTGGGAAGCTGCGCGCTCGCGAGCGCAGCCTCGACGCGCGCGACCGTTTGCGCGTCGGCGGTCGCCGTCGCGGCGTCCTCGCCGACGAGCTGCAGCTCGCGCGACACGTGCGCGGCGAAGTCGTCGCGAAGCTGCTTGGACTTCGCGTCGCTGCGCGTGTAGTAGTCGCGCTCGGGAAGCGACAGGCCGGCTTGCGCGAGATCGCCGATCGTGCGCGACGACATCACCGGATCGGGCTCCGAGCCGTAGGCGAAGAACCCGCCGGCCGTGCCAAAGCGGTGGAACCGCGCGACGACCGCGAGCAGCCCGGGGACGTCCGTCGCGGCGTCGATCCGCGCGAGCCCGTCCCGCAGCGGCGCGGCGCCTTTGGACTCGATGGTCGTCTCATCCGTGCAGGCGGCGTAGAAGTCGCCCAGCTTCTGGTCGCGCGTCCCGGGCGCAGCGTGCGACGCGGCGGCGGTCTCCAGGCCGCGGCGCAGCGCCGCGAGGTTCTCCTCGTCGAGCTGGTCCCAGTGGCTGAAGGTCGTCTTGTCGCCGGGGATCGGGTGCGCTTTGAGCCAGCCGCCGTTGGCGTACTGGTAGAAGTCGCGGCACGCCGGACACGTCGCGTCCCGGCTGGCGGGGTCGAGCGCCGCCGCGACCGGCGCCTGAGCCGCATCCAGGCGACCCTGCCCGCCGGCGAAGAGCGCGAATGCGGCGGCCACCGCGCACAGACGGACGATTACACGCAAGACCGACATCGGAAGACCTCCCGGCGGACGAATCTACTATTTCTTACGTAGATATGGCGGCGTTCCTGCCGGGCTCGCATACGCCCGCGGGTCGATGCGCCTTACGCACGCGCGGCCCGCAGATGATCCGCGCGCAAGCCCTGCAGCACCAGATGCGGCTCGACGCGTTCGATCACCGACGTCTCCGCCGCGACCACCGGCGCCATCCCGCCCGACGCGATCACACGCGCATGTTCGCCCAGCACGGCGCGCATCCGGCGCACGAGCTCTTCGGTTTGCCCGACCGCGCCGTACACGAGCCCGGCTTGAATCGCGCTGACCGTGTCGCGCCCGATCGGCGTCCCCGGTGCGATGAGCGCGACCTGCGGCAATTTCGCGGTGCGGCCGACGAGCGCGTCGAGCGACACTTGCAATCCGGTCGCGATCGCGACGCCGAGGTAGGCGCCGTCCGCGCCGATCGCGCCGAACGTCGTCGCGGTGCCGTAGTTGATGACGATCGCCGGCGCCTCGACGAAGGTCAGCGCGCCGATCGCGCCGGCGACCAGATCGCTGCCGACCTCGGTCGGGCGGTCGGTGCGCACCTCGATCGAGCGCTGGTTGGCGGCGGTGAAGAACGACGGCTTCGCGCCGAAGTACTTCTGGCAGCCCTCGCCCAGCGGCCGGTCCACCACGGGAACCACCGACGACACGACGATCGCCTCCACGCCGTCGATCGGAAACTTCGCTGCCGAGAAAAACGCCGCGAACAGCACGCCGTACTCGTCCGCGGTGCGGCGGCGCGCGGTCGTGACCCGCCACGTGCCGACCATCGCACCGGACGCGTCGAACGCGCCGAGCTTCGTCTCGGTGTTGCCGACGTCGATGCACAGCAGCATCTAACGGCGCTCGTCGCCGCTGCGCGCGTTCTTCAGCTCCACGATCGCGTCCCACAGGCGCGACGCGAGCTCACGTTTGGAGCCGTTGCCGAGATCCTTGCGCCCGTCGCTGCCCCACAAGAGCACGAGCGCGTTCGGCACGCCGCCGAAACCGCGTTCGCCGGTGACGTCGTTGACCGCGATCGCGTCGAGGTGCTTGCGCACGAGCTTCTCGCGCGCGTTCGCTTCGAGCGCTTGCGTCTCGGCGGCGAAGCCGACCAGGAACAGGCCGTTCTTCACGGCGCCGAGATTGGCGAGGATGTCGGGATTGCGCTCGAGCGCGAGCGCCTGCGGGTCGTCGGTCTTCTTCACCTTGTGCGCGTGCGCCGTCGCGGGGCGCCAGTCGGCGACCGCGGCGGTCGCGATCGCGATCGTCGCTCCGTGCGCGCGCTCGCGCACCGCGGCGTCCATGTCGCGCGCGGTGGTCACGCGCGTCGTGCGCGCGGCCGCGGGCGGTTCGAGCGACGTCGGGCCGAGCACGAGCTCCACCTCGGCGCCGCGCGCGAGCGCTTCGCGCGCGAGCTCGATGCCTTGCGTGCCGCTCGCCGCGTTCGACAGAAAGCGCACCGGGTCGATCGGCTCGCGCGTCGGCCCGGCGGTGATCAGCACGCGCTCGCCGGCGAGATCGCGCGTGCGACGGAGCGCACCGTCGATCGCCGCGAGAAGCGCGTCCTCGCCGGCGAGCCGGCCCGCGCCCTGCTCGCGCTCCGCGAGAAAACCGACTTCCGGCTCCACCACGATCGCCCCGCGCGCGCGCAGCACCGCGAGGTGCGCGCGCGTCGCTTCGTGCTCCAGCATCGCGGTGTTCATCGCCGGTGCGATCACCAGCGGCGCGCGCGTCGCGAGCGCCACGTTCGTCAGCAGATCGTCCGCGAGCCCCAGCGCGAGCTTCGCGATCGTGTTCGCCGTCGCCGGAACGATCGCGACGACCTCGCTCTCGCGCGCGAGCGCGATGTGCGGTATGTCGTGAACGCGGTCCCACAGCGACGTGTGCACCGGCCGCCGCGCGAGCGCCGCGAACGTCGCTTCGCCGACGAAACGCAGCGCGTCCGCGGTCATCACGACGTCGAGCACCGCGCCCGCCTGCACGAGCCGGCTCGCGAGCGCCGCCGCCTTGTACGCCGCGATCCCGCCCGTCACGCCGAGCAGCACGCGCCGCCCGTTCACGATCGTGCCGCCGCATCGCGCGCCGGCGAAGTGCCATCGCTGCGTGCCGCGCCGCGCGCGATGCCGCCGTCCGTGCCGGCAACGTTGCGCGCAGACGTTTGCCGCATCGGCTCGTTGTCGATCAACCGGGTCGCGCCGGCCCACGCGCTCGCGATCGCGATCGCCGGCGGCCCGACAGCG
>JAXDMB010000016.1:0-7876 GCA_034666325.1 Vulcanimicrobiota bacterium | reverse complement strand
TCCTCGACCGCATCGCGACGCACATCATCGCGTTCGAAGGCGACTCGAGCGTGTATTTCTTCGAGGGCAACTACCAGGAGTACGAGGCGAACAAACGCGCGCGGCTCGGTGAGGAAGCGGCTCGTCCGCACCGGTTGCGCTACCGCCCGCTGACGCTGCCGTAGGGCGCGGAGCCGGCATGCCGCCCATCGCGACGCGAGATCAGGCGAGCCGTGCCACGGTGCTGCTTCTCGTGGACGATGACGTGTGGCTGCCGCGTTCGGCGATGCTGGTGAGCACGGTCGCGGAGGCGTACGTCGAGCGGGCGCTGCGCCGGTTCGCGGGACGCGTCGTGGTCGATGCGTTCACCGATCTCGCGCGGCTGCTGCGCACGCTGGACGACGTCGCGCCGGACGTCGTGTTCAACATGACGCAGATCGCGCACGGCAACCGCCGGATGGACGCGCACGTGTGCGCGGTGCTCGAGCTGCGCGGCGTGGCCTACACCGGCACGGGTCCGCGCGGGCTGATGCTCGGACGCGACAAGGCGTTGAGCAAGACCATCGCCGTGGACGCGGGTTTTGCGGTTCCGCAGACGTTCGTGGTCGAGCCCGGCCCGGTTCGCGCGAACGTGCCGCTGCCGCTGGTCGTCAAGCCGCGCTTCGGCGATTCGTCGGAAGGGATCGGTCAGGAGTCGCTCGTGCGCACGAACGACGAGCTGGTTCAGCGGGTCGGCTATCTGCGCTCGACCGGCTGCACGGAGATCGTCTGCGAGCAGTACATTCCGGGTCACGAGTTCGTCGTCGGAATCATCGGTGAGCGTGTGGTTCTTCCGCCGGCGGAGTTCGTCGTCGGCCGGAACGGCGCGGGCGCACCGCTGCTCGCGTGCCGCCGCTTCAAGTACGACGCCGCCTATCGCAAAGAATGGGCGATCTCCATGGAGTTCGCCGACCTGACGCCGCGAGAGAGCGCCGCGCTCGTGGCGCCGGCGCTGCGAGCGCACGCGGCGCTCGACATGCGCGACTACGGCCGTCTGGACGTGAAGCTGACGCCGCAAGGCGAGTGGGTGTTCCTCGAAGCGAACCCCAACCCCGGACTGTCGCCGACCGGCAAGACATGGGCGGGCGCATCGGGCGGCGTGCCGTTCGACGCGCTGATCGAAGAGATAACGCTGCTCGCACTCGCACGCGCGCCGAAGGCATCCCGAGCCCCGGAAACGGCCGCGGGCGGGTGATCACGGACGCGCGAGCCGCGCGCGCGCGTCGTCCGCGCGGCGCTTCGTTCTGCCGGCTTTGAAAGCGCCCGGCTCGGACTGGCCGGCTCGGATCGGCTCGGTTAGGCTGCGCCGTCCCAGATCGCGGTGAGGCGCGAGGCGATCGCCGCGTCGTGCGGCTGGAGGCCGTTGCCCTTGCACACGCGGCACGGCGCGGGCGCGCAATCGTCGCACGTGCCGCTGCCGGTGCAATGGCGGCAGTCGTCTTCAGGCGAGCGGCGGCGGCGGCGCTTGCGCGGCAGCGCCCATTTCTCGACGGCCTGGCGCCTGCGCTCCTCCTGATAGAACTCCGTCTCGCGGAGCACGGCGCAGAAGCCGAGCACGGAAATACATGCAAGAGCGCCGACCATGAAATCGGCGAAGCTCCGGTCCCTCATTTGCTCTAGGTTATCGGACGGCGGGGTCCGGAGTCGAGCGTTCCAGCGGGGCCATGACAACTTTATCACGACCTTCACGTTTCGCTTGGTACAGCGCCTGGTCGGCGGACGCGAGGAGCTCGCCCGGCGTGATGCCCGACTCGGCCGGGCGCGTCGACGCGACGCCCACGCTCACGGTGATGATCCCGGTCGGCGCCTCGGGGTAGGGGATTGCCAGCGCACGCACGTTGTGGCGGACCCGCTCGCCGACCACGCGCGACGCCTCGCCCTCCGCCAGCGGCAGGACGATCGCGAACTCTTCCCCGCCGTAGCGGCACGCGACGTCGTCCGGGCGCAGGACGGCGGCCTGCACGCCTTGCGCGACGCGGCGCAGGATCTCGTCGCCGGCTTGGTGGCCGTGACCGTCGTTGTAGCGCTTGAAGTGGTCGACGTCGATCATCAGCACGCCCAGCGCGGTGTGCGAGCGCCGCGAGCGGTCCCACGCGCGCGAGAGCGCGCCGTCGAACGACCGGCGGTTCGCGATGCCCGTGAGGCCGTCCAGCGCGATCAGCGCCGAAAGGGCGCGGTTGCGGTCGGCGAGCGCGAGCGCGAACAGCAGCGCCTCGAGCGCGATCCCCGCGTCGAACGCGCGGGTGAGGTTCAGGCGCGGGAAGAGGATGCCGTGGAGGTTGAGGTCGTTGATCAGGATCCCGGCCGCCGCGAACGCGAACGCGATCAGGTAGAAGCGCGACGGGCTGAAGCCCTGGCCGCGCGCCGCCAGGCCGCGGGCGAACAGCAGCACGAGGAGCGCCGCCTGCAGCACCTCGTCGAGCGCGTCGCCGCCGGGTGCGTGCCAGCCGCCGACCTTCTCGGCGAAGGTGAGCGCCACGAGCGCCGCCAGCACCGGCAGCGTGGCGAAATCGAGCTGCCGGCGCCAGCGGTTGAGGCTCAGGAAGGAACGGCAGAACCCGGTAAGAGCGATGTAGTACAGCGCGAGCGTGACTGCCTCGCCCACGTGCATGGACTTGGGCGAGTGCATCGCCGCGCCGCGCGTCTCCACGAGGGTCAGCCCCACCAGCGAGAACATCGACGTCGCGTACCACCCGAACGGCGCGTCGCGCAAGACGACATAGAGCAGCGCGTTGAACGCGCCGATGGCGATGAAGAACCCCAGGAAGAACGCCGCGTCGCTAGAGATTGCCGCGCTTCGCCTGTTCCTGCTCGATCGACACGAACAGCGCCTTGAAGTTTCCCTTGCCGAACGACAGCGAGCCGCGCCGCTGGATGATCTCGAGGAACATCGTCGGGCGGTCCTGCAGCGGCTTGGTGAAGATCTGCAGCATATAGCCTTGATCGTCGCGGTCGACCAGGATGTTGAGGTCGCGCAGGATCGCGACGTCCTCGGCGATCACGCCCACCCGCTCGCCCAGCGTGTCGTAGTAGGAGGCGGGCGTGTCGAGCAGCTCCACGCCGTTGCGGCGCAGGGCGCGCACCGTCTCCACGATGTCGTCGGTCGCGACGGCGATGTGCTGGATGCCCGGGCCGCCGTAGAAGTCGAGGTACTCCTCGATCTGCGAGCGCTTTAGGCCCTCGGCGGGCTCGTTGATCGGCATCTTGACCTTGCCGCTGGGGCTCTGCATCACTTTCGAGCGCAGCGCCGTGAACTCGGTGGAGATATCCTTGTCGTCGAAGCCGATGAGCTGCGAGAAGCCCAGCGCCTTGGCGTAGTAGTCGCACCAGCGGTCCATCTCGCCCCAGCCGACGTTCGCCACGCAATGGTCGATGCGCACGAGCCCGGCGCGGTTTGCGGCCGCCATGAGCGCGGTCCACGGCTGATAGCCGGGAAGCCACGGACCGCGGTACGCGGCGCGCTCGACGAACGTGTGCACCGTGTCACCATAGGTCGCGATACGCGCGGTGACGGCACGGCCGTTCTCGTCGTGTGCTTCCGCGGGCTCGGCGAGCGGGTGCGCGCCGCCCGCGACGGCGGCCGCGAAGGCGCCGCGCGCATCCGCGGTGCGCAGCGCGACGTCGCGCACGCCGTCGCCGTGGCGCTTGACGTGCTCGGCGATCGGGTCGTCGGGGCCGAGCGCGGAGCTGAGCACCAGCGTGAGGTCGTTCTGCCGCACCGCGTAGGAAGCGCGGTCCTTCAGCCCGGTCTCCGGGCCTGCGTACGCGAGCGGCTGGAAGCCGAAGGCGGTGCAGTAGTAGTGCGCGGCTTGCTTGGCGTTGCCGACCCACAGCTCGAGGTGGTCGAACTCTAACGTTTCCAGCGCCGACGGGCGCCGTGGCGTCATCGTGCTCACGTCCGTTCGCTTACCCCGGTAGGACTATGTTCCCTCGTTTTGCGGGCGAGCGCCGTGCGAGGCAGTGGGTAGAACGTTGCCCGACGCTCTTCAACCGGTGAGGGACCAATGCAGACAACGGACGTTCGTGAGACGGCTCAGAACGCGGTGAACCAAGGGAAGTCGCTCTTGGGAAAACAGGTCGACGACCGTTCGACCATGATCGGCCAGCAGATCGGCTCGGTCGCGCAAGATCTGCGCAACGTAGGTGACCAGCTTCGCCAGAGCGGGACCGTCGGGCTCGCGGCGGGTTACGTGGACCAAGGTGCGGAGCTCGTCGAACGGCTCGGCCAATATCTTCAAGACGCCGACAGCGAACGGCTGATCGGCGACCTCGAGAACTATGCGCGCAAGCAGCCGTGGGCGATCGCGGCGGCGGCGCTGGTGCTCGGCTTCGCGGCGTCGCGCTTCCTCAAGACGTCGAGCGCGCGCCGTTATCGCGGCTATGACGATTCCGAGGGCGGCGGCAGCTCGTACGGCGCGAGCGGCACGTCGTACGGGTCGGGCTCGAAGTACGGCAGCAGCTACGGTGAAACGACGTACGGGGACGGCACCGGCGTGCGCACCGGAGGGACGCGGTATGCGACCTGACGCTCCGCGCGAAGCGGATCGTCCCATCGGCGAGCTCCTGCGCGAGCTCGGCGACGAGATCTCCACGCTCGTTCGTCAGGAGATCGCGCTCGCCAAAGTCGAGATCGCCGAGAAGTCGAAGCCGGCGATCGCGTCGGCGGGAATGTTCGGCGCAACGGCGCTGCTCGGTTTGGGCGCGTTCGGCGCGCTCACGGCGTTCCTCATCGCCGGCATCGCGGCGCTCGGGCTCCCCGTGTGGGCGTCGGCGCTGATCGTGACAGTCGTGTACGGCGCGGTCGCGGGCGTGTTGGCGCTCACCGGTAAGAAGAAACTGCAAGAAGCCGCGCCGCTCGTTCCCGAGCAAACCGCGCAGACCGTGAAAGAAGATATCGAATGGGCAAAGACTCGAGCGAAATCCGGCGCGAGATAGAAGAGACCCGCGCCCGCATGGGTGACACGGTCGAAGCGCTGGGCTACAAAGCGGACGTGCCGTCGCGCGTGAAAGAAGCCGTCAACGACCGCGTCGAGACGGTGAAGGGTACGATCAGCGACGTCGTCGACAGCGTCAAAGAAACCTTGACGGGCGCGAGCGGCAAAGCCGGCAGCGCGCTCGGCGGAGCCAAACGCAGCGTGTCCGACCAATTGAGCGGCACGACCGACAAGATGGGAGATGCGACAAGCAACGTGACGAACAGCGTGCAAGAAACGATCGGCAACGTGACGGACAAGCTCGGCGGCGTGACCGGCGCGCTGGGCGGCGTCACGGACAAGCTCGGCAGCGTGACGGAGAAGATCCCGAGCGCGGGCGACGTGCGCAACGCCGCTCAGCGCGGCGTCGGCATCGCCGTGGAGAACCCGCTCGGCCTCGCGCTGGGCGCGCTCGCCGTCGGATTCCTCGCGGGTCTGGCGGCGCCGGTGACCGACATCGAGCGCAAAACCGTCGGACCGATTCGCGACGATCTCGTCGAACGCGCGAAAAGCGTCGGCAGCGACGTGATCGAGCACGGCAAACAGGCGCTTCAGGAAACCGCGCAGAGCGTCGTGCAGAGCGCGATGCAAACGGCGCAGCAGCACGGGCAGCAAGTGCTGAGCGAAGCGAAGGGAGACACCATGCACGGCGACGGTCAGAACGGTGACAGCTCGAACGGCCGCGAGCAGAGCGGCGACAGCGCACCATCAGCGGGCATGCCGAGCGATAAATCGCAAGGCGGCGGGCTGCGCAGCGAGACGCTCGCGTCGGGCGGCACCGGCTCGCAGACGAACGCCGATACGGGCAAGACGTCGTCGGAATACGGCGTGCTATTGGACGAAGACGACACGCTCGAACCGGGCAAGCCGGGAACGGCGTCGCCGTAGTCGCACAACGATCAGCCTGAGCTCGGCGAAGGGCGGTGTGAAACGGGAGATGCTCCCGCGTCATGCCGTCCTTCCGCGATCTTCGGGCTGCTATGTCGTCAAGGCGCGATCACGATCGGGATCGTGAGTGATGTGGATGTGCCGTCCAGGCGTGACGCCGTGACGGTGAGGCGATTCGGTCCGGGTGCAAGGCCGCTCGCGCTGAAATTGTACGACGACTCCCACTGGCCGGGCGCGGTCTGCGCGCTCGACGTCGTGAGGCCCGGATAGCCGGCGGTCAGACGTCCGACGTTGGTGGACGTGATCGCCGTGAAGCGCACCGGTGTGCCGTTGCGCAACGTCGTCGGGCCGAACGTGACGGAGAAGATGCGGACGGGATCGTTCGGCCCCGCGATGTTGCTCGCCGGCGCTTGTCCGTACGTGAAGACGTCGCCGGCGACCGGCGCAGGGCTCGCTCTCGGCGCTGCGGACGGCTGTTGCGTTCCGAATGCCGGTGCAGCGCCGGACGGCGCAGGCGACGGCAACGAAGCAGGCGGCGTGAGCGGGGCAGATGGTCGCGCTATCGGCGGAGCGGGCGTGGGACGCGGCGTTTCCGGCTGGCGCGTTCGTGGCGGCAGCGTTGCGCCGGCCGGCAGCGTCGGCAGCGGCGCCGCGGCCGGAATGCCCGGGAGCGGCGCGGCTGCCGGAATTCCCGGGAGCGGCGGGCCCGGTGAGAGCGTGCGCGATCCCGGCGTGACGATGTGCGGCGTGACGGCGATGATCAGCTCGTTGCGCGTGCGGTTGAGCACGTCGTTGCGAAACACGCGGCCCACCAGCGGCAGGTCGCCGAGCAGCGGGATCTTCGTCTCGAACCGCGTGGTGGTGTCTTGGATCAAGCCGCCGATCACGAGCGTCTCGTCCTCGCGCATCGCCACCGTCGTTTGCGTGTCGCGCGTGGCGATCTGCGGGATGCCGTTCGAGATTCCGGCTAAGCTGTTGACCGTCGGATGCAGCGCGACCGTGATGAAATTGCCGGCGTTGACGACCGGCGTGATGTCGAGCGTGACGCCCGTTTGAAACGTCTGCAGCTGCGTCGTCGCGACGGTTCCCGTGCCGCCGCCGGTGGTGGTGAGGATCGCGATGTTGTCGCCGGCGCGGATCGTCGCGGTGCGGCCCGAGATCGTGGTGATGCGCGGGTCGGCGAGCACGCGGCCTTTTCCGCTTTGCACCAGCAGGTTGAGCGTGAGGCCGAACGACACCGGCGTGCGCGTCAGCGGTTGGAAGCGCAGGAACGGCGGCGGCGTTCCGCCGTCCGGCGACGACGGCGTGGTTTCCGACAACGTCGTGCTGACGGCGGGCGCGGTGAAGCTCAGGCCGAGGTTCTTCGCGGCGGTTTCGTCGACTTCGAGAATCTCCGTGTCCAGCACGACGAGCTTTTGTTCCACGTCGAGCTGGTCGATGAGGTTCTTCGCGAGGCGTATCGCGATCGGGCTGCCGGTGAGCACCAGCTGCGTGCCGTTCGGCGGAACCGTGATGCGCAGATCGGGCGCTTGCGCTTGCAGCGCCTGCGTCACGGTGGTCGCGATGTCGGTTGCCGATGACGACGGCGCGCCGTTGAGGCCCGGCGCGGCCGCTTTGAGCGAGATCACCTCGACGCCCGCGTTTCCGCCGGCGACGAGCTCCGCGCTGCCCGGCTGCTGCACCGGCGGTCCCGCTGCGGCTCCGCTCGCGTCGAGCTGTGCGATCGCGTCCGCGATGCGCTGGTGCTCGGATTGCGTGGCGACCACCGAGAGCGCGTTCAGCGCGGCGTCGGTGCTGACGGCGGCGTCGCGGAACGAGCGCGCGATCAGATCGCCCACCGAACGCGCGTCGACGTAGCGCAGGCGGTAGATTTGCGTGTACCGCACGCCCGCGCGCGGCTGGTCGATCAGCGCGATCAGCGCCTTCGCTTTCGCGACGTCGTCGGGCGGGCCGGTCAGCACGACGGATTGTCCCGCGACGCTCGCGCGCACCGCGCG
>JAXDMB010000015.1:0-6953 GCA_034666325.1 Vulcanimicrobiota bacterium | reverse complement strand
CCGTTCCGCTGGCTGAGTACGAGCGCATCATCGAGCGCATCGACGACAATCTGATCACCCGGTTCCCGAACGTGTGGATCGCGACGATCCCCTACCGCACGTTCCACGTCGACCGCGCGGCGTTCGTGCGCGAAGCCGAAACCGTGTTCTACTGCCTGCCGCACGGCACGCGCCCCGAACTGCGGGCCGCCGCGCTGATGCTGCTTGCGTCCGCGTACACGAACGTCGGGCGAACGGAGGAGGCCGACGGGCTGGTTGACGAGGCGCTGCGCGGCTTCGCTGCGGAGAGCTCGGCGGCGCGCGTCTCCGTGCTCAACTTCGCCGCCGCGCTGCGCGGGATCGAAGGCCGGTTCTCTCGCGCGCGGGCGCTCGCCGGCGAGGCCGCCGGTATCTCGCGCCACACCTTCGGTGAGGACCAGACGCTGCATTACATCGACATGCACGAGGCGGCGTTCAAGGGGAAGAACGACCGCGTCGTTGTGATCGTCGACGAGTTGCTGCGACGGCTCGAACCGGGTGAGCTGCCGCTGCACCGCGCGAACGCCGCGACGAACGGCGCGCTCGTGACGTGGGTGAACGGCGACGACGCGTCGCACCAACGCTACATCGCGACGCTCGCCGAAGCGCTCACGCCGGGAATCGAACGCGGCTTCGCGCCGATGATCGATGCGGCGCGCGGGCGCGCGGCCCCGTTCGATGCTCGGTTTCCGGGCCCGCTGCTGGCCGCTGTCGGGCACCTGTACCGGTTGGCGTGGACGCAGGCGCCGGCCGACACGCTCGACGCCGCGCACGCGGCCGTCAGCGCCGCCGATGAGCGCCGGGATCCGTACGTGCAGATCCTCGCGCACACCGCACTGTACGCGCTCGACGAATCGGTGCGCGCGCGCGAAGCGGCGAAGCTCGAAGCGATCGTTGCGTCGGTCGAGAGCACCGAGATGCAGGAGGCCGTGCGCGCGCTCGTGCGCGGCAAGCCGGCCGGAATCCTCGAACCCTACCTCCGCCGCCGGGTTCTGCGCGAGCGCGAGCAGACGCCGCCGCGAACCGTCGTCGAGCTCTTGGCCGGGCGCGTCACGCGGGGCTCGGAGCCGATTCGCCTCTCCGACAAGGAGTTCGAGCTTCTCGCGCTGCTCGCGTCGTCGCACGGCGCGCTCTCCCGCGACCGCATCGGCGAGGCGCTGTGGGACCATCTCGATCCCGAGGAATGGCCGAACAATCTGAAGGTGACCACCTCGCGCATCCGCACGAAGCTTGCGATGCGCGACGGCATCCTCGTCGCCGACGGGCGCTACCGCCTGTCGCCGATGATCGACGTCGATCTGCGCAGCGCCGAGACGATCGTGCGCGAGTCGGAGAGCGGCGCGCTCGACGAGCGCAAGCGCGCGGAACTGCGCGCGATCCTGGCTGCGTACCGTGCGGGCGCGGTCGGTCGCTACGACAGGTTTCCGTGGGTGCAGGCGCTGCTCGCGCGCATCGACGACCTGCTGTGCAAGGCTGGAACCGTGCTCGTCGGCGACGCGTTCGCGAGCGGACGGTTCGAGGAGGCGCTCGAGCACGCGAGCGCGATCGCCGCGATCGACCCATTCAACGAGACGGTGTGCGAGGTGACGATGCGCGTGCTGGCCGCGCGCGGCGACCTGGACGGAGCGCGGCGCGAGCTGCGCCGCTACGCGACCTCGCTCGCCGACGAGCTGGGCGCGGCGCCGTCGACACGGCTCACGGTAGTCGCCCGCGAACTCGGTGTCGCCGGCGCCGAACGGCTTGTGCCCGGGAGCGCCTAAGGCAGTGCGATGCCGAACGGACCCGCCATGCCGCCCGCACCGTCGGGGATGATCGTGGCAGACTGCACGTCCGTAGCATCGACCGAGACGTCGTCCAGCCAGTACACGTCGTATGACTCGACCCCGCCCGGATCCGTGACTTGCACGAGCACGTAGCCGAGACTTGCCGCGCCACTCGGTGCCGGCGGCTCTCCGATGGAGAGCGTCGCGTTCGCCCAATTCTCGTCGAGCTGCATCGCGACCGTGACCTCGTTGCCGGCCTTGTACGCGATGTTCGGAACGTCCCAGTGCTCCGGTGTCGGCGTCTCGTCGAAGTTCACCGTGATCGACGCGATCGATGCGTCTTGCGCGGGCGTCGGCGTGATGGGCTCTTCGTTGTCGTCGATCAGAATCGTCAGGATCGTTCCGTCGCTGGTCGCGTGGCAGAACAAGTGCTCCCCGCCGTATTGCGGCACCGGGTTGGCGAACTGGTGCGGCGGAAAGCTGACGCCGCCGATGCGCACGACCGCCGAGTTGATCGTTGCGCTGAGCGGTGCCGGGAGAAACCGATTTGGCATGGAGTGCTCCTCGTCGAGTGTAGGAAGTAGAGGCGAAGCCGGTCAGCGCGCTGACAGCGGCTCGGCGGTCGCTTGAAGCCGGACGAAATCCGCTGCGACCGTGCGCACGATCTCGGCGGCGTGCTGCCCGATCGCGTCCATCGCACGGGGATCGCGCTGCAGCGAGACGCAGGCTTGGCAGATCGAGGCGAACGGCGGCAGCGCGTAACCGGGCACGTAACGCGCGACGAAGTCGGCGATGCCGGCCGGTCCCGCGACATGCAGCCACATCGGGAGCAGCCGGTTCGGCGCGCTGCCGAGTACCTCGTCGAGCGGGCGTTCGGCGACGGAACCGATCCCGAGTTGCGGCAGCTGCTCCATCGGAAAGCCGCAGCACGCCGTGAGCTGCTCGTCCGGCGTGACGGTGATGACGTCCAGCACTTGCGCGCAGCGCCGGTTCGCCGGCCGGGTGTCCTGCTCGGCGAAGCGCGCGTGGGTGAGCTCGGCCGTGCCGCGTCCGCCGGCGTCCGCAATCCACGGGTCGTGGGCGAGAAACACCGTCCGCGTGTCGATCTGTTCCGCGAGCTCGGCGCGCAGCACCGCGTCGTCGAACGTGGATTGGTCGCATTCCTCGACCGAGATGCGCGTCGCGATGCCGGCCGCCGCCGCGGCGCGCGCGGCATAAACGATGCGCTTCACCGGGACGAACCGCTGGTGGAACGTTCCCGTCGAGAGCATCATCTCGTCGAGTCCGGCGCTGCCCAGCGTGCGCACGCGATCGCGCGCGGCGCGTTCGTTCACCGCCCAGTAGCCGTTGGTGATGACGCGCGTCATGAGCTCGAGCTCGTGCGCGTGCGCGATCAGCGCGTCGAGATCGCGGCCGAGCAGAAAGCACTCGCCGCCGGTGAAGACGATCCGCTCGATCGACGGGACGCGTTTTGCTTCGTCGATCAGACCGTGGATGCGTGCCGGCGGGATCGCGCCGTTCGCTTTCGGGCTCGCGCCGACGCAGCAGTTGTCGCAAGCAGCGGTGCAGCGGCGCATGGTGAGGATCGAAAGCACCCGCGGTCTGACGAACACCGGTCGTTACCGCGCGACGTCGACGTCGGCTAACGCTGCGTCGTCGGTGACGAGGCAGTCGAGCGGGCCGGCGAGCCGGTCCGCTGGGACGTCGGCGCCTTGCGGCACGACGTAGAGCACGAGCGGTTTTCCGCGCGTGTACGGCATCGCGACCGAAAACGTGCCGTAATGGACACCGCGGAGCACAAAGCTGATCGAGCTGAGGACGTCGTCGCCGCGACGCCGCGTCGAAAGGTCCGTAACGGTTGCCATCGTGTTACCCCCTTGGCACCGTCAGTCTGGCCAATTGCGGTTACAGGACGGTTACTGCCCGGCGGGGACGCGCTAGCAACCGCGGCTCACGAGGCGGCTAGGCGCCGCCGTTCCCAGTCGCCGCCGTTCAGGCGGACCGTCGTGATGACCCCGCGCACGAGCCAGCCCGCGGTCCAGCCGAACGGCACCGCCCACAGGCCGAAGTGGAGCAGCCGAATTCCCGCGGCGATTCCTCCGATGGCGACGATCGTCGTCACGATGCCCATCACCATCACGAAGCGCGTGTCGCCCGCGCCGCGAATCGGCGCGAGCACCGTCATCGCATAGCCCTTCAGCGGGAGCGTCACGAGCACGTGCACGGCAAGCGGCGCGGCGGCGAGCGTCGCGAGCGCCGGGCTGAGCGTGCAGATCGCCGCGAGCGGCCACGCGAGCGCCGCGACCACCGCGCCGACGCCGAGGCAGAGCAGCACGCCTAGGCGCGTGGCGTCGCGCTGGAACCTCTTCGCCCCGGCGTAGTCGCGCGCGCCGATGCGCTGGCCGAGGATCACTTCCGACGCGTCGCCGAGCGCTCCGGGCACCGACCACGTTATGTCGCTGACGATCGACAGCGCGCGGTACGCCGCGACGAGCTCGGTACCGTACGGCGCGAGCAGCGCGACGGTAACCGGCGCGTCGATCATCTGCAGCACGAGGAACACGAACTCGGGCCACGCGATCGAAGCGGTCGCGAGCACGAGCGCGCGGTCGATCGTGCGCGAGGAGAAGATCCCGAGCTGCGGGCGCTTTGCCGTGCGCCACACCATGTACGCAAGGCCGGCGATCTCGGCGAGCAGCGACGACACGCCTGCGCCGGTCAGCCCGAACGGATGGTGCGTGAGCGCGCCGAGCGCGAGCACGAACACCAGCGGCACGTGGACCGCGTTAATCACGAGCAGCAGCCGCAGCGTCGGCTTGGAGTCGCCGGCGGTCGCGAACGCGACGGCGAGCATGCCGCTGCACACCATGGGAATCAGACACGCGCAGCGCAGCATCAGATAGTGCGCCGCGGCGTCGAGCGGCGCGCCGGCGGGCAGGATCAGATGCAGCAGCGGCCGCGCGGCGACGACGGACGCGAGCGCCGCCAGCGTCGCGATGATCAGCGGCGTCACCGTGGCGGCGCGCACGATCGCGCCGTAGCGCTCGCTCTGTCCGGCGCCGATCGCTTGCGCGCCGATGATGCGCACGCCGCTGCCGAACGCGAACAGCCCGATGCCGAGCACCATGAACACGCCCGTCGCGCCGGTGATCCCGGCGAGCGCGGCCGTTCCGAGCGCGCCGATCGCGATCGTGTCCACGATTCCGAGCAGCTGGTCGCCCACCATCGCGAGCGCGTTCGGTGTTCCGAGACGGCGCAGCGCAGCGCCCGCGTCGCGGTGCTCGATCGCGTCGATCGCACCCACGGTGCTAGGTGCCGCCGGCGCGCCGCCAGCGCACGTATTGCACGATGCGGTAGATGCCCAGTCCGATCATCACGGTGCCGAGCGCGGCGCCGATCAGCTTGCTGTTGAGCGGTGCCGTCGCGGTGAGGACGTGGTACAGCGCGATCGCGCCCAGCACGATGAAGCCGAGCCCGAACGTGGCGCGCGACGCGTACGTGATCGAGACGACGCTGCGCGGCGGCACGGGGGGCGGTGTGCGCGGCATGCGGTCAGCGCGTCCGGATCAGCGTGCGCTGCAGCGCGTACAGAAGACGTTCGCCCTCTTCGAGCTCTTTGAGCATCTGGCGGCCGCGGAACGTCGGCAGCGCGTCCGACAGGATGTCCACGGCGTCCGAAAGCTCGCGGCGGTTGGTGATCGTGCCGGCGCTTTCGCCTTCGCTCGTCTTCTGCAGCACCATCGTGGAGTATTTGAGGGCCGTCTTCGCGCGCTCGAGGTCGTTGCTCGCGTCGGCGAACGCCGCCAGCGCCGCACGGTAGGCTCGCGCGGCTTCGGGATAGTCGCGCTTGCGCGTGGCGAGCATTCCGGCGAGCGTCTCGGAGTAGCCGACGTCAACCGACCGCGAGCGCCCGAACGTTCGCGCCAGCACCTCGCGGGCGTCCGCCTCGGCCGTGCGCAGCGCGGGATCCTGGCTTTGGCCGCTGCGCGACTTCGCGGCGGCGCGCGGCGCGGGCGGCTGCTGCAGCGCCGGATCGGCCGGCTCGACCGGGCCCGTCACGAGCGCGCGCAATTCCGCGATGACCTCCGGCGCGGTCTGGTAGCGCCGGTCGGGCTCTTTCTCGAGCAGCCGCATGATGATGCGCTCAACCTGCATCGGAACGGCGCGGTTCACGGTGCGCGGCGGCGCGGGCGGCTCGTTGACGTGTGCGAAGATCACCGCCACGAGATCGTCGCTCTCGTTCTTGAAAGGCAGCGAACCGGTGAACGTCTCGTAGAGCATCACGCCGACCGAGTACAGGTCGCTGCGCGTGTCGGCGAGCTTGCCGAGAAAGCGTTCGGGCGGCAGATATGCGATCGTGCCGACGATCTCGCCGGCGCTCGTGGCGCTCGACATGTCGCTCGTGCGCCGCGCGAGGCCGAAGTCCATCACCTTCACCGCGCCGCTCGGCAGCACCATCACGTTCGCGGGCTTGACGTCGCGGTGCACGACGCCGTTCTCGTGCGCGTACGCCAGCGCTTCGAGGATCTCGATGTAGTGGCGGATCGCGGTGTGCACGGTCAGCTCGTGCGCCGGCACCGCTCCGAGCGTGCGGCCGTCGACGAGCTCCATCACGATGTACGACAAGCCGTCGTCGCGGCCCGCGTCGTACACCGCAACAACGTTGTGGTGGTTGAGCCGCGCCATCGAGCGCGCCTCGCGCAGGAAGCGGTCGCGCTCGCCGTCGTCGCGCTCGGTGAGCACCTTGATCGCGACGACGCGGTCGAGCACGACGTCCGCGCCGCGGTACACGTCCGCCATGCCGCCGCGCCCGATCTGCTCGTCGACGCGATAACGGCCGCCCAGCGTCTTGCCGGCGAGCGTGTTCACGCGAACGCTCCGCGGTGCAGCACCGCGCGCCCGCGGTCGAACGTCACGACGTCGAAGCGCGCGTTCGCGCGCGGCGCGGCGACCTGCAGCCAGTCGCTCGCGACGGCGCGCAGCGTCGCGCGCTTGCGCGCGTCCACGGCGCGCACCGCGCTCCCGAACGAGCCGCTCGCGCGCGCCTTCACTTCCACGAACACGACGGTATCGCCGTCGCGCGCGATGATGTCGATCTCGCCGCCGGGCAGGCGCACGTTGCGCGCGACGATGCGGTAGCCGTGCGCTTCGAGCAGCGTCGCCGCGGCGTCC
>JAXDMB010000014.1:0-13882 GCA_034666325.1 Vulcanimicrobiota bacterium | reverse complement strand
TATACGTTACTGACAAACCGTCTCGTGCAGGGAACGGTAGAGCTTCTAAAGCACCTGGCGTTGCACGACGTTCTTGTCTTCGAGACGCCTGATGAAGTTGTGCCCGTGATGGAACGACACATCTACGCCGTTGCCACCGATGTCGACAGCGGCTTCTCGGATGAGCTTGCTGCTATCGAATTACCTGCGCATCTCGTTCCATATGGCGCGATCATTGAAGCGATGCGCGATTGGAATGTCGGAACGGTTGAAACCGTCGCTGACCTAGCCGTACTGAGTGGCTTGTGGAACCGCTATCTAGCGGCCAAGCGTGACAGTGAATCGGAGACTGCCACGTTTCAGGAATGGGCGCGACAGGCGGAGAGAGTCGGACCAGCCATTCTTCGCGCGATGCAGCTCGTAGACGCAGCCGGGATGGTCCATGTCCACGATGCTCGGACCGGAGTTACTTACGCACCAGCCGTAACGAGAATTCCAGATGATGGGGTGTCGATTGAGCTAGTGGTCGAAAGTGAACCCCCTGCACGCACCCGGCCTAGAGCGGCTGCTAAAGGCAAGGCGAGACCCACGAGCGGGAAGGGCCGCCGGAACTGACGCCTTTGCCGCACGCTTACCGCAGCAAAACGCCCTTCTGAAGCTGGTTCAACTTCGTGCAGGGCCAAATATGCGGATTCACGTTGCCCCACTTGGTACCCGGATCTTCAGTGGAGCGGTTAAAGCTACTTGGGATTGGTGCTGCGCGAACTCGTTGGGGGTGAGATGGCTTAGCGATTTGCGTGGCCGGCGAGCGTTGTAGTCGTCGCGCCAGGTCTCGGTCGTCCGTCTGGAGTTGATCCACATCCGAATACCCTTACGGACGCCTTCCGGAGGCTCTGCGAACCGCTCGGATGCAATACCGCCTCCACGACATGCGTCATACGGCGGCAACCTTGTTGCACGCAGGCAAGAGCATCAGCACCGTCCAGCAGATTCTCGGTCATGTAGCCGCTTCAACCAACGTGAACATCTACGGCCACGTCATCGAAGGGGCCAAGCGCGATGCCAGTGCGGCGCACGACCGAATGCTGCAGGGGAAGGCAGATAGGCGGCTTTGTAGCAGATCGTGTAGCAAAACGGCTGAATGAAGAAAAACCCCGCCTTTCGACGGGGTAATGCTGGTAGCGCCAACGGGAGTTGAACCCGTCTCTCCGCCTTGAAAGGGCGGCGTCCTAACCGATAGACTATGGCGCCATAGATTGCGAGCTCGTCTCGACTAGCGAGACCTCGACCGTTCCCTCTTTGTTGCAAGACCGGGCGACGCCCGGTCTTGGCGGTTCGCCGCAGCGAACCCACTAGGCCCGGCTGGATTCGAACCAGCGCGCGACCAGTTATGAGCCGGCTGCTCTACCGCTGAGCTACGGGCCCGTAGCACCTACCCCTTCGACAGCGCCACGAAAGCTCTCTTCCCGGGATAGCGGGCCACTCCGGCGCCCAGCTCGTCGGCGATTGCCATCAGGCGGTTGTATTTGGCGACCCGGTCGCTGCGCGACAGCGAGCCCGTCTTGATCTGGCCCGCGCCCGTCGCGACGGCCAGGTCGCTGATGGTGGTGTCCTCGGTTTCGCCGGAGCGGTGGGAGATCACGGCGCGGTAGCCCGCTTTGTGCGCCGTTTCGACGGCGTCGAGCGTCTCGGTGAGCGTGCCGATCTGGTTGACCTTGATGAGGATCGCGTTGGCCGTGCCGTCGCGAATGCCGCGCTCCAACCGCTCGAGGTTCGTCACGAACAGGTCGTCGCCGACCAGCTGCACGCGCGCGCCGAGGCGTTGCGTGAGCAGGTTCCAGCCGTCCCAGTCGTCCTCGGCCAGACCGTCCTCGATCGAGACGATCGGGTACTTCGCGCACAGCCCTTCGTACAGACCCACCATCTGCGCGGCGTCGAGCGGATGATCGTCCGGAACGTGCGGCCAGTACTTCCCGTCGCGGTAGAACTCGCTTGCCGCGGGGTCGAGCGCGATCGCGACGTCGTCGCCCGCACGATAGCCGGCTTTTTCGACCGCGCGCACCAGCATCTGCAGCGCTTCGTCGATCGAGTCGAGCTTCGGCGCGTAGCCGCCTTCGTCACCGACCAGCGTTTGATGTCCCTCGTCGTGCAGCAGCTTGCCGAGCGCGTGGAACACTTCCGCGCCGCAGCGCACGGCGTCCGCGACGGTCGGCGCGCCGAGCGGAACGATCATGCACTCCTGGAACTGCAGCGCGCCTTCGGCGTGCTTGCCGCCGTTGATCACGTTCATCATCGGCACCGGCAGCGTCGCGGCCGACGGCCCGCCGAGATACCGGTACAGCGGCACGCCGAGGGACACCGCCGCCGCGCGCGCCACCGCGAGCGACACGCCGAGCAGCGCGTTCGCACCGAGGTTCGCTTTGTTCGGCGTGCCGTCGAGCTCGATCAGCGTGCGGTCGATCTCGCGCTGCGACGTCGCGTCGATTCCCTCGATCGCGGGGCCGATGATCTCGTTCACCGCACGCACCGCCGCCAGCACGCCTTTGCCGCCGTAGCGCTTGGGATCGCCGTCGCGTTTCTCGACTGCTTCGTGCGCGCCGGTCGACGCGCCCGACGGAACCATCGCTTCTTCCACGGCGCCGAATGACGTCGCCACGGCGACCGCGATCGTGGGGTTTCCGCGCGAATCGAGGATCTCTCGCGCGCGCACGCTTTCGATCAGCGGGCGCCCGCCCCCGCGCAACGACTCGATCGACATCGGCTATTGGCTTCCTCTCATCAGCGCCCGGAGGGCGCAGGGTTCGGCGAGATTCATACGAGCCGAATCCTATTTCGCCGCGACCCAGTCGCCGAGAATGCTCGCGCGCGCGAAGAGCTCGTCGTCGCGGAAGAAGATCGCGACTTCGCGCGCAGCCGACTCCGGCGAGTCCGAGCCGTGCACGAGGTTGCGGCCGATCGTCTGACCATAGTCCCCGCGAATCGATCCGGGCGCGGCTTTGATCGGGTTCGTCGCGCCGATCGTCGTGCGGCACGCTTCGACCGCGTCCTCGCCCTCGATCACCATCGCGACGACCGGCAAACCGGTGATGTAATCGACGAGACCTTGGAAGAAGCCCTTGCCTTCGTGCTCGGCGTAGTGCCGCTTCGCGAGCTCTTCGGTGACGTGCATCAGCTTGAGACCGAGGATCGTATAGCCGCGCCGTTCGAAGCGCGCGAGTATCTCGCCGACGAGCCCGCGGACGACCGCGTCGGGTTTTGCAAGGATCAAGGTTCGTTCGACTGCCATAGCGGACCTGAGATACGTGCCGGACGATACTGCACCTCTCACCGCCGCGGACCGTCCGCCGTTCGACATCGCGCGCGTGCGCGAAGCGCTCGCCGGAACGCGCTTCGCGGACGTTCGCTACGTGCGCGAGACGGCGAGCACGAACGACGACGTGGCGCCGCTGCTCGGCGATCCGTCCGGGGCCGGTGCGACGTTGGTCGCCGAATTCCAGACCGCCGGACGCGGCCGCAAAGCGGGACGTTCGTGGATCGCGCCGGCGGGCAGCGCGCTCCTGTTCACCACGATCCTTCCGGACGAGATCGCGGCGGCCGCGCTGTGGGCGGTGCCGTTCTGGACGGCGCTCGCCGTCGCCGACGGCGTCGAGGCCGGCTGCGGCGTGCGGCTCGACCTGCGCTGGCCCAACGACCTCGACCTCGGTCCGCGCAAGGCCGGCGGGATTCTGTGCGCGTCGCGCGTGCTGGGCAGCCGCGCGCACGTGGCCTGCGGGATCGGCCTGAACGTGCGCCGCCGGGCCGATGCGGCGCTCGCGGCGATCGAGCCGCCGCCCGCGTATCTGTCGGACGCCGCGCCGGGCGTCGAGCGCGAAACGGTGCTCGCCGCAATCCTCGGCGCCATGGACGGGCTGGCGGACGTGCTGGAGCGCCCGGCGGACGTGGCGCGCGCGTGGGAGGAGCGCGCCGGCCTGCGCGGGCGCCCGTACCGGCTACGTCTCGATTCCGACGGGTCGGTGGTCGAAGGCACCGCGCTGCGGCTCGACCGCGAAGGCGGGCTCGTGATAGCCGCGGACGGGCACGAGCGCGTCGTCCACCTCGCCGACGCGCGCGTCATCACATAGCCGAGCGCGCTTCGTCCTGGCTCGTGTTCTGCGCGCAGGTCACGGGCCGCACGAAAGGCCTAACTACTTGTAGACGCCGCCCAGCGCGACGTTCGCTTTGCCGAGGACCGCGAGGGCCGACGACTCCGCGGAGACGTCGACGCTCAAGGCCAAGTTCGCCGGTGCGTTCACCTGCGCCGGTTTGGGGATCATCTTCGCCATGATGCCGCCGTCCTTGAGCGCCTTGGTGGCGATCATGGTCTCGGCGTTCGACGAGAAGAACAGGACGACGTCAGCCATCGCTTCTCACTTCGAGGTTTCTCACTTCGAGCCGGTGACGAGCTCGTCAAGGCCTTTGGCGACTTCGTTGAGCTCGCCCACGCGCGCGACGGCGTGCTGCGTGCGTTCCGCCATCTCGGTGGCGAGCGTGTCGATCACGATGATGTCGCCTTGGATCTCCTGGTTGAGCACCGACGCGGCGAGCAGCTTCTCCGCGACGCCCTTGGCGGTCAGCACGTTGCCCGACGACGCCGTCTCGGCGTCCGCCTCGGTCGCGGCCTGCATCAGCAGCTCGCCCTGGCGTTCGACCGCGTCGCGCGTCTGCGCGACGTGATCGCCCGACACTTCGCTTCCCACGATCACCACGGACAGCTCCTTCGCCGACGCGCGCACCTGGCGGCTCCGCGCGATGAGCTGGCGGCCGATGCGCTCCACCACCGGCACCGCGATCAGCAGTCCGATCAGGATGCCGAGCAGTCCCCACAGCAGCAGCGACGTGATCGTGTGCGCCTGGATCGCGGTGAACGTCGCGAGCGGGACGCCGAACCAGCGCGACGCGATGACGTGCATCTGGTCGTCGAGAATCGGCTCGACGCGCACGAGATACTCCACGCCGCCTTCGGTGTCGATGCCGTAGTACGGCTGCTTCACGTCCTGCACGGCGGCGGCTGCCGAGTCGTCGACCAGCCGCCTTCCGTCGGGGCGCGTGATCGAGCTCGAGATCAGCTCGTTGTGGAACACCACCGCGGCTTTGCCGCCCAGCGCGTGCGCCGCTTCGTCGACGATGTCGTAATAGTGGTCGACCACGATACCGCCGTACACGGCGCCGATCGTGCGCTCGTTGGCGTCCGAGATCGGCAGCGCCGACACGATGCCGAGCCCTTCGACCAATCCTTCGCGGCCCGGCGTCGTGGACTCGATCTGCGGCTCGAGCAGCTCGGGCTCGAGCTCGTCGTGCGGGATCGTCGCCGCGGTGCTGACCGTCTCGCCGGAAAGCGCGCGCTGCACGAACGGCGAGTTGAGCTTCACGCCCGGCCGGCCGCCGGTGGCGCGCGCGATCACCACGCCGTGCGCGTCGACGACCGTGAGGAACGAGAGCCCGCCCTGATGCGCGATCGCGGTGAGCGTCGCGTCGAGGCTGCGCGCGTGCGCGGACGTACCGCGTTTGATCGTCTCGTTGATCGCGGCTTGTCCCACCAGCAGTTTCACGAGATCGCGCTTGGCGTCCCAGTAGCCGGCGAACCCCGTCGAACCGCTCGCCACCTGCTGCGCCGCGAGCTTGTTGAGATCGGTCGCCATCGTGCTGCGCGCGGCGATCGCGCTGATGCCCGACGAGATGACGATCGCCCCGATGAGCGTTCCGAGGAGTTTCGTGCGCAAGCCGAGCTTCATGGTACGGTTTCCTCCGTGACCTTGCTGTCCGTGATGGTGTAGCGGCCGAGCTGTCCGTCGATCGCGGCGGCGCGCCGGTTCGTCTCGGAAACGGATTCCAAGATGCGCTCCGCGGCCGAGGTGATCTCGGCGTTGACGTACGTGAGCACTTCGACCGACGACGCGTTCTGCGAGCTGATCGACGTGATCGCGTCGAAGGCGCTGGACACTTCGCCCGAGTGCGACGCCATCTGCGTCGTCGCGGCGAGGTTGGCGGCGACCGACGTCGTGATCTCCTCGATCGAGCGAATCACGCGGAACGTGTTCTCGGACATCGAGCGCGTCACCGAGCTGATCTGGCTGATCTGCCGGTTCGCGTCCATGACGGTCGTGACGATGTCGCGCAGCGCGCCCGACGCGCTGTCGGTCGACGTCACGCTTTCTTGCAGCCGCTCGTCGAGACGCGTCATCGCGTCGGTGACCTGCGTGATGACGCCCTGCGTGGAGCCGATGTGGCCCGCGATCTCCTTGGTCGCCTGCACGCTGCCGTCGGCGAGCTTGCGAATCTCGCTCGCGACGACGGCGAACCCGCGGCCGTGCTCGCCCGCGCGCGCCGCCTCGATCGCGGCGTTGAGCGCGAGCAGGTTCGTCTGCTCCGCGATGCGGTCGATGACTTTGACGATGTCGCCGATCTCGTTGGAGTTCTCGCCGAGCCGCCGGATGTCGGCGCCGAGATCGGTGATCGTCGCGCGGATCGTGTCCATCGCGCCGACGATCGTGTGAATCGCCGTGCCGCCGCGGTCCGCGGTGAGCGTGGTTTCCGAGGAGATCGCGAGCAGCGAGTCGACCTGCGCGGACACTTCTTCGATCGACGCCGACATCGACGACACGTTGATGGCCGTTTCGTCCAGCGAGCGCGTCTGCTGCTGGGCCGAGCCCGCCAGCTCCGCGATCGCGTCGGTCATCGCGCGCACTTTTCGCAGCGCGCCGTCCACGATCTGGGACTGCTCGGCGATGCCTTCTTCGAGCTGCTTCTGCGCGATCGCGCCGCCTTCGATCACGGCCATCGACGACGACGCGGTCGCTTCCAAATCGACGCCGGCGGCGCCGAGGCGTTCCGCCTCGCCGTGCATCGTGCCGAGAAAGTCGCGCATGCCGAAGATCAGCTTGTTCAGTCCGACGGCGAGATCGCTGAGGGGGCCGTCGGCGACCGCGAGGTTCTTGGTGAGGTCGCCGCCGGCGACTTCACGGACCCCGGTCGTCAGCGCCGCGATACTGTGCCCGAGGCCGCCGGTGAGCGCGAGCCGGTCGGATCCGCCGAGCGAGGCGGGCCCGTGGGCCGTGCCGTCCTCGCGGGCGCCCGGCGCGGCGAGAATCCATGCCACGAGCGCTCCCGCGGCGAAAAGCGCGACTGCCGCGCCGATCGCCGGCACCCAGGCGCCGGCCGGGCGCACGAGATATGCGGCCAGAGCCGCCGCTGGGACCATCGCCGGCACGGCCACGATGAAACGCCCGGCCGGTCGAAACCGGCGCCGAACGGCGAGGGGACGGTCCAAGGTCAGTCTCAACGGGTCCCTCGGGGGGGTCGATGAAGCAGCGGCCGTTGTGCTACACCCGCACACACCGTACTTTACGAGCATCGGACAATGGCCGCGCCGGGTTGAGCCCCCGGTTACTCGCTCGGCTCCACCCGGTCCGAAAGGGCTGGCCGCCGGGCTAGGCCGACCGGTTCACTCTGCTGCGGCGTTCGCACGACTCGCAGAAGTGCGAGTACTTGTTGTCGGTGTCGAACACCGAGTTCGAGTAGTACATCGCGCAACGCGCGTTGTAGCAGTGCTTCAGAGCGAGCGCGTGGCCGATCTCGTGCACGCTTTCCTTCAACAGGCGCTGGAACAGCGCGTTCTCGTCGGCAGGGTCGCCGTAGAACTCGGACCGCAAGCGGTGCAGGGACACGACGGCGCAGCGCTGCGCCTCACTCGACGACCCGAACACGAACTGGTGCGACGTCTTGTAAAGGTCGAACTCCGTGACGCCCAGGACGAGATTCTCGCGCGCCTCGTACGCGGCGGTGAGGCGGCCGGCGAGCGAGCCGAAGAAAAGCTGTCCCCGCGCGCTGTTGAGCGCGGTTTTCGGCACCGCGAGCGGCGCGCGCACGACGGCCGTCGCGAGGAACCGCTCTTCCAGGCACAAAGCGAGCCGGGTGAGCAATCCTGCGTCGATCGCATTGATCGGAACGATGCTGATCTCGCGCACGCCGATGTCGGAGGTTCGGTCCGCGCGCGGGGCGGTCCTGGGCGGCGCGGCGAAGCGCGCGGGATGATCGTCGGCATCGGGATCGATCTCGCCGAGGTGGAGCGCTATCGCTTCGACGAGACCAAGCGCGCGCGGTTCGCGCGCAAAGTGTACACGGAGGAAGAGATGGCGTACGCGATGCGCAAGCGCCATTGGCCCGAGCGGCTCGCCGGCTTCTTCGCGGCCAAGGAGGCGACGCGCAAAGCGTTCGGGCACGCGATCCCGTGGAACGCGGTCGGGGTGTCGCACGAGCGCAGCGGCAAGCCCGTGATTCGCCTGTACCGCGGCTACGAGAAGCTGCTGGAACGCCGCGGCATCACGGCGATCCACCTGACGATCACGCACACGGCCGCGACTGCCGCAGCAGTCGTGATCCTCGAGAGCTGACGCAATGGTCACGTCCGTGAAGCGTGCGCGCGGCGGGCGCCGTGCCGGCAGTAGCCCGTTCGCAATCCGGGACGATCGCGACGGGACGCGCACGTGAGAGCGGTCACCGCCGCGCAGATGCGTGCGATCGATGCGGCGGCGGTCGCGCGCGACGGTGAGGTTGCGCTCATGCGCGCGGCTGGGGAAGCGATCGCGGAGCTGATCGAGCACTATGCACGCGGCGACGGGCCGGTGGTCGCGGTTGCGGGCAACGGCAACAACGGCGGCGACGCGTACGCGGCGCTCGCGGCGTACGAGGGTCCGCGGCGGCGCATCGTGTACGGCGATCCGTCCGCAAATAGCAGCGCCGCACGCCGCGACGCGCGCGAACGTGCGCTGATCGCGGGCGTGGAGGAACGCGCGCTGATCGAGAGCGTGAAAGAACGCGCGCTGAACGGCGGGGCGTTCCGCGGTGCCGCGCTCGTGTTGGACGGTATTCTCGGCGTCAACGCGCGGTTGCCGCTCGACGCGCGCAGCGCAGAGCTCGTTCAGGCAATCGCCGCGAGCGGCGCGCCTGTGCTCGGGCTCGACCTGCCGACCGGAATCGATCCGACCACCGGCACGGTAGGCGAGCACGCCGTGCGCGCAACCGCCACGATCGCGCTCGGGCGCCCGAAGCTCGGGTGTTTTCTCGATCCCGCGCGCGATTTCACGGGCGAGCTGTGGTGCGCGCCGATCGGCATGCGCGATGACGACGCGAACGGCGTCGGCGATCCGCGCACGGAGGTGCTTGCGCCCGCGGAGTTCGGCGCGCTGCTGCCGCGGCGTCCCGACGAATCCGACAAGCGCAGCGCCGGCGCGCCGCTGATCGTCGCGGGATCGACGCAGTTTCCGGGCGCAGCCGTCCTGTGCGCGTGGGGCGCGGCGCGCGCCGGCGCGGGCTACGTGACCGTCGCGGCACCGGAAGGCGCCGCAGCGGCGCTGCGCGCGCATCTGGTGGAGCAAGTCGTCGTCACGTACGACGAGCACGATCCGGAGCGCGCGGTGCGAACCATCCTCGATCTCACCAACCGCTGCAACAGCATCGCGATCGGGCCGGGACTCGGCCTGTCCGACGCGTTCGCGGCGATCGTCAACGGCGTGATCGGAGCGACGGATCTTCCGGTGGTCGCCGACGCGAGCGCGCTGTACCATCTCGCGAAGCGGTTGCCCGCGTACCGCGACAAGCCGCTGGTGATCACGCCGCACGCCGGCGAGTTCGCGCGCATCAGCGGCAAGGGCACGATCGCGCCCGGACAGCGCCTCGAGCGCTTGCGCGCGTTCGTCGACGAGCACGGCATCGTGACGCTGCTAAAGGGGCGCACGACGCTCATTGCGGACCGCGGTGCGACGCACGTCAACCCGACGGGCACGAGCGCGCTGGCGACGGCGGGAACCGGCGACGTGCTGACCGGCGTCATCGCGACGCTGCTCGCGCAAAGGCTTTCGCCGCTCGACGCCGCGCGCGCGGGCGCGTACTGGCACGGCGCGGCGGGCGCGAGCGCGCAGTCATACCGCCCGCGCGGCGTCATCGCGCGCGACGTCGCGGAGCAACTCGGGGAAGCATCGCTCGTCGCGGCCAGCCTATTCGGACAATCCGTTCGAATCTTCTGAAGAGCCCTTGACGCGGAGGCGCGAGCGCGTGATACGCTTGCGTGGAAAATTCATGCCGAAGATCGTTCCGCGCGAGATCGTCCTGCCCGAGACCAAACCGGAGACGGAGTGGCTGCGCGGCCGCGCCGTGCAGAAAGTGAGCCCGCGGCGCAAGCACGCGGTGCTCCAGCTGTGGCTCGGCGCGCGGCTGCGTGCCTGGGCACACGGGCGCGGCCCGGTGGGATCCGAGTGGCGGTTTCGGGTCGCGCCGCCCGGTGAGGTGATCCGCCCACTGGTTCCCGATCTGTCGTTTCTCGCGTATGACCGCATGAGCAACGCAACGGAGGCCGACTGGGACGCGCCGCTCGTCGCTCCGAACGCCGCCGTCGAAATCCGTTCGCCCGGCGACCGCAGCGCCGACCTGGACGACAAGATCGCGACGCTGCTGCGCGCCGGCACGCACGTCGTGATCGTGGTCGACCCGCGCACGCGAACGGTGCTTGCGATCGACCGCGAGTCGAAACGCATCTTCTCGCTTGCGGACACGTTCGAGCACGCAGCGCTGCCGGGATTTCAGTTTTCGCTCGCGGAGATGTTTGCCGAGCTGGACCTCGACACACCGCGCACAGCGCCGTGATGTTCCGCTGCTTGCGGATTCAGCGGCCGCGCTGAGCTACGCCGTGCCGTTCAGCAACTTGTGAAGGCCCGCTTCGTCCAGGATTTGGATGCCGAGCTGTTCCGCTTTGGCGAGTTTGCTGCCCGCTTCTTCGCCGGCGACAACGTAGCTCGTTTTCTTGGACACCGCGGACGACACTTTGCCGCCCGCGACGAGGATCAGTTCCGCGGCTTCGTCGCGCGTGAGGTTCGGCAGCGTTCCCGTCAGCACCAGCGTCTTGCCGGCGAGTACGCCGGCCGGTTCCCGTTCGCGCAGCGGAGCCGTCATGTCGACGCCCGCTTTTTTCAGGCGCGCGATCATCGCGCGGTTCGGTTCTTGCGCGAAGAACAGCGCCACGCTGCTCGCGATCTCCGCGCCGATGCCCTCGCTGCGCAGCAGCTCTTCTTCCGTCGCGGCCGCGAGCGCGTCCATCGAGCCGAAGTCGCCGGCGAGAATCGCGGCGTTCTGCGAGCCGACGAACCGGATTCCCATGCCCGACAGCAACCGCGCGAGCCCGCGCTTCTTCGACCCCTCGATCGCCGCGAGCACGTTGGACGCCGACTTCTCCGCCATGCGCGGCAGCGTCAGCAGCGCGGCCAGGTCGAGGTGATAGATGTCGCTCACGTCGCGCACCAGTCCGGAGTCGACGAGCGCCGCGGAGAGCTGGTCGCCGACGCCTTCAATGTCCATCGCACCGCGCGAGCAGAAATGCCGGATGCGCTCGACGAGTTGCGCCGGGCACGACGCGTTCGTGCAGCGCGCCATCGGCTCGCCTTCGGGATGGTCGACGTCCGCGCCGCACACCGGGCACACCGCGGGCAGCGTGTACTCGGGCGGATCGCCGTCGCGAAGCTCGAGCACGGGTCCGACCACGCGCGGGATCACGTCGCCCGCGCGAATCACCGTGACGGTGTCGCCGATGCGAATGTCGTTCGCACGAATGTAGTCCTGGTTGTGCAGCGTCGCGTTGGACACCGTCGTGCCGCCGATCTGCACCGGCTCGAGCACCGCGTTCGGATTGAGCACGCCGGTGCGCCCCACGCTCACGACGATGTCCAGCAGTTTCGTGCGCGCCTCGCGCGCGCGGAACTTGAACGCGACGGCCCAGCGCGGGTCCTTGCCCGAGCTGCCCAGCTTCGCCTGCAGAGCCAGATCGTCGACCTTGATCACCACGCCGTCGATTTCGTAGTCGAGCTCGTCGCGCTTGGACTCCCATTCTTTCACCAAGTCGACGACGCCGTGGATCGACGGCACGGCGTGCGCGTGCTCGTTCACGCGAAATCCGAGCGCGGTGAGATACGCGAGCAGCTCGTGCTGCGAGCGGGGCGGCGCATCGGTATCGATCTCGCCGACCGCGTACGCGTAGAACGATAGCTTGCGCTCCGCGGTCATCTTCGGATCGAGCTGCCGGATGCCGCCCGCGGCCGTGTTGCGCGGGTTGGCGAACACCGCTTCGCCGCGCGCCTCGCGCCCCGCGTTGAGCCGCGCGAAGTCGCTCTTGCGCATGTACGCTTCGCCGCGCACGTCGATGTGACGCGGATTCCCTTTGTTGCGCGCGCGCAGCACCAGCGGGATCGTCTTGATCGTGCGCAGGTTCGCGGTCACGTTCTCGCCCACGTTGCCGTCGCCGCGCGTTCCGCCCGCGCTCAGCGCGCCGTCGTCGTACCGCAGCGACACGGCGAGCCCGTCGATCTTGAGCTCGCACATGTAGGCGACGTCGCCGTCGATGCCGCCGAGCTTGCGCACCCGCGCGTCGAACGCGAGCAGCTCCGCTTCGTCGAACGCGTTGCCCAGCGACAGCATCGGCCGCGCGTGCACGTACGGCGGAAAGCCGGCGGCCGGCGTACCGCCGACGCGCTGCGTCGGCGAGTCGGGCGTCTGCAGCTCCGGGTGCGCGAGCTCGAGATCGAGCAGCTCGCGCAGCAGCGCGTCGTAATCCTGGTCGCTGATCTGCGGATCGTCGAGAACGTGATAGCGGTAGTTCGCTTCGCCGATCTGCTCGCGCAGCTCGCGCACGCGCGCGGCCGGGTTCGCGCGCCGCTTCACCGCCACGGTTTGGGCGTGGCAACTTGCACGGGATAGCCGTCCGGATCGGCGATCACCGCGATGCGCCCGAAGCTCGCGTCGTGCGGCTCTTGCAAGATCGTCACGCCGGCGGTGCGCGCGTCGGTGATGAAGTCGTCGACCTTGTCGACGTGAAATCCGAGCTGCAGCGAACCCGGCTTCACCGTGAGGCTCTCGCTCGCGGGATGCAAGCCCAGCATGCGCCCGTCGCCGAGGTCGAAGTCTACCCAGTGCGGCGCGGCGTCCGTGCCGAGCTTCAGGCCGAGAATGGTCCGGTAGAACTGCTTGGACCGCTCCAGATCGGCGCACACGATCATGGCGAGAGCGAAGGTTGCCACGGGCGTGCGCTTCGACCGCCGTGCGCGCAGGTCCGCCGCTGCCCGGCGACCGAATGCGAGGCGCATGCTCAGCCGCGGTGCGTTCGTCGGAGCCGCGTTCGCCTTTGCCGCGGCGACCGCCCCGCTGCGCGCTGCCGCGCTCGAAACGACGAGCCCCGGTCAGGTTTCGCCGACCGGCGACGGCCGCACGACGCTCGAGATCGTCAGCGTGATCGTCGCGACGCAAGCCGTCGTGCGCACGGCATGGCGGCCGCCCGCGCTGTTTCCCGCGACGGCGCCGGTCGCGTATTATGTCGGCCGAAACGACCGCACGTATCCCGGCGATCCCGTGATCTGGCTCAACCCCGACCACCCCGAGCTCGTCAGCCCGCGACGGTCGGTGCTCACCGACGAGATCCCGCTGTTCACGGAGATACTGCTGGCGTCGGCCGACCTGCGCATCAGCGGCATGCCGTCGCTCGGGCTCGAGCGGCTCGACGCCGAGCACCGGCGTCTGTCGGCGGCTTCGATGGCCGGGCGCGCGGCGGTGGTCGCGAAGTTCAGCTCGTTCGAGCAAGTTGACGACGCGGAGTTCGCGCGGCGCGCGTTCGCGTTCGCCGTGCTGCGGCAGATGACGCCGGACATCGGCGGCGTCGCGCCGTTCTCCGCGCCGGAGAAGCTGCCGCCGGGTGAAGCGGCCGCCGTTTACGCGGGAGTCGGCGCGGACGCGCGCGCACCGCACGGCTGGGGCGTGATCTATGCCGATTTCGACAAGATGCGGCGCGACGCGGCCGGCTACGACTCGTGGGTGCGCGCGTTCGTGCTCG
>JAXDMB010000013.1:0-4457 GCA_034666325.1 Vulcanimicrobiota bacterium | reverse complement strand
CATCGCCGCCGCCGGCGACCGGAATGGTGACCGCGTCGGGCACGGTGGGCGTGCAGCCGGGAACGTTGGCGGTGTCGAGCGGATCGGCGGCCGGCGGTGCGGTCCCCGGCGGTGCGGGCGCCGGCGGCGCAACGGCCGGTGCTCCGGTGACCGGAATGCCGCTTGCGGTGCCGCCGATGCGACCCGGAGTGGGCGTCGCTTTCACGTCGGTGGTTTCGCGCGCGAACGTCGCGCCGTCGCAACCGGGCGCGGCGGCAGGCGACGCGTCCACCTCGGCCGCGGCGGGTGCTGGGCCGCGTGCGCCGATCGCGGTGCCGGGCGAGCCGACTTCGATCGAAGCGCGTCTTGCGACCGCGCGTGCCGCGATCGCGCAGCGCACGGCGGCGGTGGACGGCGAGTTGCTGCACGGTTCGTCCGCGCCGCCGCTCGGGCCGGCGCAGCGGTTCGTCGCGCCGCCGCAGATCTCGGCGAAGGCGATCGCGCCGAACGCGGATACGAGCACGCGCGCAGCGACGCCCGGGGCGCGCGCGTCCGCGCTTGCGGCGTATGCCGAACCGGTTGCGCTGCTGCGCGCGCTGCGGTTGCCGGTGACGCCGAGCAATGTCGCGTCGGCGGCGCTTGCGGTGAATCATCCCGACCGCCTGCCGGACGCGCTCGCCGCGCTCGAGCGTGCGCTGCCGCGAGCGAGCGACGACCCGCACGTCGCGACGCTGCGCACGCTGCTCGGATTCGTCGGGCGCATCGATCCGCGCTCGCCCGCGCTCGCGGCGCAAATCGCAGCCTACGTCGATCACGTCGTGGAAGGCGCCGAACCGAAGCTGGCGACGCTGCTTGCCGCTTCCCAAGCCGCTGCACCGTCCGCGGGCACGGCGCATCCGGCAGACGCACGTTCACAGCCGCCGGCGGCGCCGTCGCTGCCTGCCGCGATCGCTGCGGAACGTGCCGCCGCTTTGAACGCCGATCTCAAGCAGACGCTGCTTGCCGTTGCCGCGAATCCCGCGACGCCGGAGTCGCTTGCGCCCTCGCTTGCGGGAGCGCTCACCGCGCTGACGGCGGTGCAGGTCAATGCGGCGCAGACGCTTGCCGCGCATCCCGAGGGGCTCGCGTTCACCATTCCGCTCACGACGCAAAACGGAACGTCGAACGCGCACGTCAGCGTGAAGCGCGATGCGCCGGACGGGCGCGGCGGCACGCGCGTCGACCCGGAGAACTTCCGCATCGCGTTCGTGCTCGACACCGCGCACTACGGCACCGTGGCGATCGATCTCGTCACGGTGGGCCGCGACGTCACGGTGGACGTGCGCACGGAAGCGGCGTCGTCGATGCGGGCGTTTCGCGACGCGCTCGGCACGCTGACCGCGCGCCTGGAATCGCTGCGTTACCGCGTCGCCGCGGCCGGCGCGTCCATCGGAACGACGTCCACCATCGCGGTCGAAGCGCCGCCGTCGCCTCCGTCCGATCCGAACGCCGTCGTGGACCGGTCCGCATGAACGCGCGCTATTACGACGCGCGCCGCAACGCTCCGGCGCGTCCCGCCGCCGCCGCGCTCGCGTACGACCCGCTCGGCACCGAGCCGCCGGAGATCGTCGCGATCGGGCGCGGCCTCACCGCCGACGAGATCGTGCGCCTGGCGCGCGAGCACGACGTCCCGGTCCACCAAGACGCCGGGCTCGTCGAAGCGCTCGCGAAGCTCGAAGTGGGCCGCACGCTGCCGCGCGAGCTCTACGCGGTCGTCGCGGAAGTTCTCGCGTTCGTCTACGCGGTCGACGCCGAGGCCGCCCGGTAGCCCGCGCCGAACGCACCGCTCCGTGACAATACGGAGATTCGGTCTGCATGCGGCAGCGGCGCTGCTCGTTTGCGCGGCCCTCGCCGCAGCGCGTCCCGCCGCGGCCGCCGATCCGCCGGCCGCCGTGACGCACCACGCGATCACGCTCGGCGGCAAGCCGATCGCGTACACGGCGCGCGCCGGCACGACGCCGCTGCGCAACGCGGACGGCGACGAGATCGCGCGCGTGTTCGCCGTGTCGTACACTGCCGACGGCGCCGACCCGCGCACGCGCCCGGTGACGTTCTTCTGGAACGGCGGTCCGGGAACGGCGACGATGTGGCTGCACATCGGCTCGTACGGCCCGGTGCGCGTCGCCGTGCCGTCGGACGCCGCGCTGCCCGCGCCCGGCACGCCGCTCGTGCCGAATCCGGAATCGCTGCTCGACGTGTCGGATCTCGTGTTCATCGACGCGGTCGGCACGGGCTACAGCCAGATAACGGGCAAGGGCACGCCCAAGACGTTCTACGGCGTGGACGAAGACGCCAAAGCGTTCGACGGCATCATCCGCGCGTGGACGATCGACAACGACCGCTGGGCGTCGCCGAAGTTCTTGTTCGGCGAGTCGTACGGAACGCTGCGCGCCGCGACCGTCGCGCCGCGCCTGCAAGCCGACGGCATGGCGGTCAACGGCATCATCCTGCTGTCGTCCGCGCTCGACTACAACGCGCTCGACATCGGCCAGGGACCGGGCGAAGACTATCAGTACGTCGCGTTTCTCCCGTCGCTCGCCGCGGTCGCGTGGTATCATCACGCGCTCTCGCCCGCGCCGCCCGATCTCGAGCGATTCGTCGCGGACGTCCGCTCCTTCGCCATCGGTCCGTACGCGGACGCGCTGATGCGCGGCGACGCGCTCGACGCGGCGGCGCGCCGCGCGATCGTCGCGAGGCTCAGCGCGTACACCGGGCTGGACGAAACGTACATCGACCGCGCGAACCTGCGCATCGACCCGTCGCGCTTCGAGCACGTGCTCGCCGCGTCGCGCGGCATCGTGATCGGGCGCGTCGACGCGCGCTACCAGGGCCCGGAGCTCGACCGCACCGGCGACTCCGCATCGTACGACCCGTCGTTCTCGCACGCGATGACGGACGTGTACGTGAGCGCGTTCAGCCGCTACGTGCGCGACGATCTCGCCTTCAAGGTGGAGCGCCCGTACATCGGCGGCGCGCGCGTAGGCGAGCAGTGGAACTACCGCCGCACGAACTCCATCGTCGCGCCCAACGGCGCGCGCGACATACGCGACGCGATGACGAAGAACCCGTATCTGCGCGTCTTTTCGGTGAACGGCTACTTCGATCTCGCGACGCCGTTCTTCGGCACGGAGTACACGCTCAACCACCTCGGCCTCGACCCGTCGCTGCGCTCGCACCTCTCCTACGGCTTCTATCGATCGGGCCACATGATCTACCACAACGACGATGCGCGCCGCGCGCTCAAGGCGGATCTCGTGCGGTTCTACCGCGAAGCGACGGCCCGCTGATGCGCCGGTTCGCACCATTCGTACTCGCTGCGGCGTTCGCTTTGACGGCGATCCCCGCGGGCGCAAACGCACAAGCCGCGTCCCCGGCGCCGTTCCGCCCGGTGCCCAACGTGCGCGACTCCGTCACGCACCGAACGGTGGCCGTCGGCAACCGCCGCATCGCGTACACCGCACGCGCCGGCACGATCATGCTCAAAGACAAGGACAACGATCCCGCGGCGAGCATGTTCTACGTCGCCTACACCGCCGACCGCACGGACGCGCGCACGCGCCCGGTGACGTTCTTCTGGAACGGCGGTCCCGGCTCGTCGACGATCTGGCTGCACATGGGCTCGTTCGCGCCGGTCCGCGTCGACGTGCCGAAGAACGCCGCGCAGCCCTCGTCCGCGCCGTCGCTGCGCGACAACGACGCCACCCTGCTCGACACCAGCGATCTGGTGTTCGTGGACGCGGTCGGCACCGGCTGGAGCACGATCGTCGCGCGCGGCAAGACGACGGACTTCTACGGCGTGGACGAGGACGCGAAGTCGTTCTCGCAGTTCGTGCAGCGCTGGATCACGCGCAACGGGCGGTGGCAGTCGCCGAAGTTCCTGTTCGGCGAGTCCTACGGCACCACGCGCGCGGCGAACGTGGCGAACCTGCTGCAGAACGACGGCGTCGCGGTTTCCGGGATCGTCCTGCTGTCGTCCGCGCTCGACTACAACTTTCTCTCGATCGGCAACGGCCCGGGCGAAGACTACGCGTTCATCGGCTATCTGCCCACCGAAGCCGCCGTCGCGTGGTACCATCACAAGGTCGCCGGCAATCCGCCCGATCTGCCGCGCTTCCTGGGCGACGTGCGGGCGTTCGCCGGCGGACCGTACGCGCAAGCGCTCATGCGCGGCGACACGCTGGACGCGGCGACGCGCGCGCAGATCGTCGCCAAGCTTCACGACTACACCGGCCTGAGCACCGCGTACATCGAAGCCGCGAACCTGCGCAACAACCCGAACCGGTTCCAGCAAGAGCTGCTGCGCAGCGAAGGCCGCAACGTCGGCCGGTACGACGGCCGCTACAGCGGTCCGGCGATCGACCGCAACGCCACGTTCGTGGACTACGACGCGTCGGACACGATGACGTCGGCGGCATATGTCGCCGCGTTCAACCACTACG
>JAXDMB010000012.1:0-4679 GCA_034666325.1 Vulcanimicrobiota bacterium | reverse complement strand
TCGAACTTGAACTTCAAGTCGGACTGGGACGCGCTGATGGCGGCGAACCCGTACGTCTTGCGCATCTCGTGCTCGGGGTTCAACCAATCGAAGTACGGCGTGACGCATCGCGGCGGCGACGTCGAGGTGGTGAAGCGCCACATGCGCGAGCTCGGCGAAGCGCGCAGGCGGACCGGTGCGACGACGAGCATCCACATGCTGTTCCACCGCTACAAGGACAACCTCGACGACGAGGCCCAGATGCGCGCGTACTGCGACGAGCTGGGCTTTCTCTTCCGGCCCGTCTGGGCGTACTTCATGCCCTACGAGAAGGTGCTCGCGTTCGCGCAGGCCGGACCGAACGCCGAAGGGCTCAACGACGAGGACCGCGGCGTGATCGACCGCCTTGGAATTCCGCTGGCCGAGGTCCTCGAAGCGTGCCGCGCGGCGCGGCATCAGAGCTGCTCGCTGCAGGACGAGCAGATCGTGCTGGACCACCGCGGCGACGTCGTGCTCTGCTGCACCGTGTTCGAGGCGAAGGGCAACATGATCGCTCCGTATCTCGAAACATCCGTCCATGAGATACAGCGCCGCAAGAGCGTGCACCCGACGTGCACCGGCTGCATGGAGCAAGGCTTGCACGTCTACTCGGTCTACGGCGTCCCCGAGATGGAGCAGATGGCCGCCCGCCGAACGCTGGCCGAGTATGCGGGCAAGCTAGGGTTCGCCATATCGGCCTGAGCCGGCGGCTTCCGAGCCCGAACCCGGCGCCGGCTTTTCCGCAGAGCCGCGCCGTGATATACTCCCAGGGTTGCCCCGGGGAACCCCGCGGCGGCATCCGGGCCTCGGCCCGATCACTTCACCCGGCCGGAGGCCGGGGGTGCATGCGTCCATCACGGCGCCAGGGACGGCGGCGCGGGCTCAGAGAGGATCCATAGAACGATGGCATCGGGCGTAACCATGCGCGCTCTTCTGGAGGCGGGGGTCCATTTCGGACACCAGACCCGCCGCTGGAATCCGAAGATGAAGCCGTACATCTTCCAAGAGCGCAACGGCATCTACATCATCGACCTGTCAAAGACGCTGGCGATGCTCAACCACGTGTTCGACGCGGTCAAAGAGATGTCGCGCGGCGGCCGCGTGATTCTGTTCGTCGGCACGAAGAAGCAGGCGCAGGACGTCGTGCGCGAAGAGGCCGAGCGCGCGGGCACGTTCTTCGTCAACCAGCGCTGGCTGGGCGGCACGCTCACCAACTTCGCGACGATCCAGAAGCGCATCTCGCGCCTGCGCGAGCTCGAGGGAATGCGCCAGCAAGGCACGTTCGATCTGCTTCCGAAAAAAGAGGTCGCGCGCCTCACCGACGAGCTGGAGAAGCTCGAGAAGTTCCTCGGCGGCATCAAGGACATGCACCGTCTTCCGGACGCGATGTTCATCGTCGACCCGAAGAAAGAGCGCATCGCGGTCGCCGAAGCGCAGAAGCTGAAGATCCCGATCATCGCGGTGATCGACACGAACTGCGACCCCGACGAGATCGACTTCGCGATCCCCGGCAACGACGACGCGATCCGCAGCGTGCGCCTCATGGTGTCCACGATCGCGAACGCGATCGTCGAAGGCAAGACCGAGACGGAGTCCGCGTACGACGCGGCCGACTACGACCAGCAGTACACCGACATCGCCGCCGAGCCCGAGACGGCCGGCGTCTAGTCCACGGGAACCGACGTTGAACACCGCTTACAAACCGTCCGTCGACGACATCAAACGCCTGCGCGAAGACACCGGCGCCGGCATGGCCGACGTGCGCAACGCGCTCCTGTGGGCCGAGGGCGATTACGAGCGCGCCAAGGCGCGGCTCGCCGAGACGGGCCAAGCCAAGGCCGAGAAGAAAGCCGCCGAACGCTCCGCGAACGAAGGGCTCGTCGGCTCGTACATTCACGCCGGCGGCAAGATCGGCGTGCTCGTCGAGATCAACTGCGAGACCGATTTCGTCGCGCGCAACGAGCGCTTCAAAGAGCTCGTGCGCGACGTCGCGATGCACGTCGCGGCGATGTCGCCGCAGTATCTCGACCGCGAGTCGATTCCGGAGAACGTGATCGCCGAGGTGAAGGCGGAGCTCCAGAAGACGCTGCCGGCGGGCAAGTCGCCCGAGGTCGCCGAGAAGATTCTTAGTGGTAAGCTCAACAAGTGGTACGAAGAGCACACGCTGCTCGAGCAGCCGTTCGTCAAGGACGATTCGCAAACGGTCGCCGAACTCGTCAAGAGCGTCTCGGGCGTCCTCGGCGAAAAGATCAACGTCCGCCGCTACGCGAAGTTCGCGCTCGGCGAAGAGTAGCCCGACCTCCTCGAAAGGCATACCGTTGTCCAAGCCGGCCTACGAACGCGTTCTGCTGAAACTTTCGGGCGAAGCGTTCGCGGGCCGCGGCGGCAACGTGGACGTCGACACGTCCGCCGCGATGGCGCGCGAGATCGCGCACGTCCACGAGCTCGGCGTCACCACCGCCGTGGTCGTGGGCGGCGGCAACATCTGGCGCGGCAAGGTCCACGAAGCCGCCGGGATGGACCGCGCGACCGCGGACTACATGGGCATGCTCGCGACCGTGATCAACGCGCTCGCGCTGCAGGACGCCCTCGAACGGATCGACGTTCCGTCGCGCGTGCAGACCGCGATCGCGATGAACGCGATCGCCGAGCCCTACATCCGCCGCCGCGCGATGCGCCATCTCGACAAGGGCCGCGTCGTGATCTTCGCGGCCGGCACCGGCAACCCGTACTTCACCACCGACACGACCGCCGCGCTGCGCGCGGTCGAAGTGGGGGCCCAGGCGATCCTCAAGGCCACAAAGGTCGACGGCGTGTACAGCGCCGACCCGTTCAAGGACCCGTCCGCGACGCGCTTCACGCACCTCGACTACCTGCGCGTGCTCGAGCTGGGCCTGGAGGTGATGGACTCCACCGCGCTGACGCTGTGCATGGACAACGCGCTCCCGATCATCGTGTTCGACATGAACGTTCCGGGCAACATCCGGCGGGTCGTGATGGGCGAGGAGATTGGGACGACCGTCTCACGGATGGCCGTGGGGGTTCGCGGCGAAGAGGTCGGCCATGCTGGATGACGTCTACCGCGACACCGAGTCGAAGATGAAGAAGGCGATCGAGGCGACCACGAGCGACTTCGCCTCGATCCGCACCGGCCGGGCCTCGCCGCAGCTGCTGGACCGCCTCAACGTCGAGGCCTACGGCTCGAGCGTCCCGATCAAGAACGTGGCGAGCATCAACTCGCCCGACGGCCGCTCGCTGCTGGTGACCGCGTTCGACAAGAGCGTCGTCGGGGCAATCCGCAAGGCGATCGAGACCAGCGACCTCGGGCTCAACCCGAACGTCGACGGCGCCACGATCCGCCTGTCGATCCCGCCGCTCACCGAAGAGCGCCGCAAAGACCTCGTCAAGCTCATCAAGAAAAAGTCGGAAGAGCACAAGGTCGCCGTGCGCAACATCCGCCACAAGGCGAACGACGACGTCAAGGCGCTTGCGAAAAACGGCACGATCACCGACGATCAGATCAAACGCGGCACGGAGCACGTGCAAAAGCTCACGGACAAGTACATCAAGCAGATCGACGATCTGGTGCACGGCAAAGAGAAAGAAATAATGGAGGTTTGATGCGCTCTGAACGAGCGCATCAAACCGCGCCCTTCGGGCGCATCCCACGGTGACGCTGAATGCTGACCGCTGAAGACTTGGTGCTTTTACCGTGGGTAGCTGCCCGGCGGGCGCTCGGGGACCGGCCGCTGCGTTTTCGGCTTTTGGCGCCGCCGTACGGCGTGATCGGGCTCGGTGCGCTGCGTGCGCTGCGCGTCACCGCGCTGTCCGGCGAGCACGACGGCGCGTGGGAGCTGGTGGCGGGCTATGAGGGGTACGACAAGATCTAGCATGGCGACGCTTCTCCGGCCTCCGCGCGGCGTGACGCTCGATGCGACGCGGCTCCCCAAGCACGTTGCGATCATCATGGACGGCAACCGCCGCTGGGCGCGCGCCAAGCGCCTTCCCGCGATCGAAGGGCACCGGCGCGGCATCGTCGCGCTGCGCGAGATCACGCGCGCGTGCAGCGACTGGGGCATCCCGATGCTCACCGTGTACGGCTTCTCGACCGAGAACTGGAAGCGCGACAAGACCGAGATCTCGCTGCTGCTCGACCTGTGCGTGTACTTCGCGCAGAACGAGCTTTTGGAGCTCGACCGCAACAACGTCCGCGTGAACGTGATCGGCCGGTACGAGCAGCTTCCGCCGGCATCGAAGGACGCGCTCGACCGGCTCGTCGCCAAGACGGCGCGCAATACCGGGCTCGTGCTCAACCTCGCGGTGAACTACAGCGCGCGCACCGAGCTGCGCGACGCGGTCGCGCGCATGATGCAGGACGTGCAGGACGGCACGCTCGCGCCCGACGCGATCGAAGAGGACACGCTCGCGTCGTACCTCACCACGGCGGGGATGCCCGATCCCGACCTGCTCATTCGCCCCGGCGGCGAGTCGCGGCTCTCGAACTTTCTGCTGTACCAAGTGGCGTACGCGGAGCTCGTGCTGCGCGACGCGTTCTGGCCCGATTTCGGGCGCGACGCGTTCGCGGACGCGATCGCGGAGTACCAGCGCCGCCAGCGCCGGTTCGGCGGCGCGTGACCACGAGCGCGGCGTCGGCGGCGGCG
>JAXDMB010000011.1:0-3312 GCA_034666325.1 Vulcanimicrobiota bacterium | reverse complement strand
CTGATCGCGACACCAGCGCTCACCAGCCACGCGCCGCAACGCAACGCACCGCCCGTGCGCGCGTGCGGCGGCTGCGGCGCTTCCACGCGCAGCAGCATGGCTCCCGACCACACTTCGAGATACATGGCCTCATACGGCCCGCCGCGCGGCGCCGTCACCGCAAAACGCGCGCTGCCGACGGACTCGGGCATCACTTCGACCGAGCCGAGCTCGTCGATCCGGCCGCCGCGCCGCACGCCCACCAGACGCCCGACGAGATCCGACTCGCGCGACGCGAGCTTGAGCGCGTACCAGGTGCACCGGTTGCGCTTGTCGACCGCCTCCACGCGCACGTCGACCGCAACGCCGCCGGACGCATACTGCGCCAGCGCGCGTTCGCCGCGCCGCGCGACCGCGGTCGCCTGCGGCACGAGCGCGGTCACGCGGTCGCCGCCGCGGTTGCAACGGGCCGCGCCGCCATGCACGTCAGCGCGCGACGGCGCGCCTCTTCGCTGTTGCAGGACAGCAGCGACCGCGCTGCCTCGCGCGCCGTGTCGAAGTCGCCGGTCGCGGCATGCAGCTCGGTGATGCGCGTCAGCACCTCCACGTAGAGCGCTTCGAACTGCTCGGCGTGCCGGTGCAGGCACGGCTCCGGCGCTTCCGCCGCGAGCACGCGGTCCGCATAGATGCGCTGCGCCACGCGATAATGGTGCTTCGCGCCCTCCACGGCGCCGCGTGCGTCGTCGAGCCGCCCTTGCTCGACGCGGTCGACGAAACGGTGCACGTCGATCGCGACGGTGCGCACGTTCACGCGCACTTCGCCGGCGGTCTCGAAGTAGCGCTCGGGATCGACCGCCGGCACCGTTTCGGCGATGGCGCGGCGGATGCGGCTCAGCGTCGTACGCAGACCTTGCGACGCGACGGTGTGATTCACGCCCGGCCAGAACGCCTCGGTCAGCTTTTCACGGCTCGTCCGGCACTCGGGCTGCAGCACGACGAACGCGAACACTTGCTGATCGCGTCGCCGCGAGAACGGGACCGGGCGCCCCGCGATCTCGCAGCGAAAACGGCCGAACACGTTGACCGCCATCAACGGCGGCAGCGTCGTGGTGGTGCGTATCTCCGGCTGCTCCGTTATCACCGGCGCGGCGAGCCGCGCGAGGATGCGGTAGGGGCGCAAACCACTGCGCGTGCGCACGATCGGCAGGCCGAGCTGCTCGAGCCGCGCCGTCTCGTGCTCCGCGCCCGGCCAGCCCTTGCGCAGCGCGGTGAAAAATGCTTCGTATGCGGCGGCATCCTCGAAGCCTTCGCGCTCGACGAACTCCAGCAGCAGATGTCCGTTGCGCCCGCGCCACATCATGAACGCATCGCGCAGCGTGCGCCGGCTCTCCGCGGCATCGCGGATCAGCCACTCCGACGCCAGTGCCCACCCGTCGGTATCGTGCAGGAGCTGCACGAGATCTTCTTCGTCGAACGCGACTCCGTGCGCCGCGGCGAGCGCTTCGATCTCATCCCGGCCGAACGCGAGCGCGTCGTCTGCGATGGCGCGCCCGAACCCGCGCGCGAGCAGGCTTTCCACCCGCAGCCGCCGCCGCGAGCGCCCCACCAAGATCATCTTGCGTTCCAGCTCGCCGGCGAGGATCGCATCGAGCAAGTCGCCGTACACCGCGCCGTCGATGCGGTCGATGTCATCGAGGACGACGGTTTCGAGCGCCGGCGACGTCGCGATCATCGCGCGCAAATGGTCGGCGTCCACCCGGGTGGGAACGCGGATGTACGCGGCGCGGCCGTCGCTGCGCGCGACCATCTGCCGGGCGGCAAACGTCTTGCCGCACCCGATGGGCCCGCAGAGGATCCGCACCGCCGCATCGTCCGTCGCGTCGAACCATTCCAGGACGCGGCGGCGCTCGACACCGTTCGAAACGGGCCGGAGACGCGCGGCAAGGGCGGGTCCCGGATGAACCAACGCAGCCTCCATACTGAATTCCGGGTGTTCATCCCATCGTCACGAGGGCGCGCTCGCTTGAGTGTTCTCACGCGTTCGCAACCGCTGTGTGCGGCTCGTCACGCCAAAGCGTTGTCAAGCCGTTGACGCAGCGCTAAGAAGCTCGACTGCGGATGCACGTCACTTGTTCGCCCGTCGCGCGCCGCGTAAGCTCGATCTGCGCGGCGCGTCATGCGGCGCGGACTCTGTGGGATGTAGGCAAGCCCGAATGGAGCTCGGTTCGACGCTGAAACGATGCGGCCCGGAAGGCGAGCGCGGTCAGGTGATACCGATCGTGGCGCTTGCGCTGTTCGTTCTCTTCGGCGCGGCGGCCCTGGCCGCCGATGTCGGTTACCTTCGCTACGCGCAGCGCATCCAGCAAAACGCCGCCGACAGCGCGGCGATCGCCGGTGCGAACGAGCTGGCGTACACGGCCGATCCAACTGCGGCGGCGCAAGCCGACGCCGCGCTGAACGGGTTTACCCACGACGGCACCAACATCACCGTCACGGTGAACCATCCGCCCGCCACGGGACCGCTCGCGGCGAACGCGAGCGCCGTCGAAGTGATCGTGAGCGCGCGGCACCCGATGTTCTTCGAGCGCGCGTTCGGCATCGCAAACACGCCCGTGGCGGCGCGCGCGGTGGCGGTGTACGGCAGCGGAAACGGCGCCGGCCCGTGTATCTTCGCGCTGAAGTCCGACATCGACATGAACTCGGCGACCGTCCACGCTCCGACGTGCGGCATCATCTCCAACGGCATCATGAACCTCAACAGCGATACGATCACCGCCGCGTCGATCGGCGCCGTGGGGCAGATCAGCGTGAACTCCTCGACGTTCCCGGAGGCGTCGCCCGCGCGTGCGATCGCCGCCAGCGATCCGTGTCCGACGATTCCCGCGTGCGCGTACCTCACGGCCCACCCGCCGGCGCAGTCGCCGTGCACCTATTCAAATCTCAACTTGAACAGCTGGACCGGGACGCTCACTCCCGGCGTGTACTGCCAGTCGGTCAACATGAACAGCGCCACCGTCACGATGCAGCCGGGCCTCTACGTGTTCACCAACGGGCTGAGCGCAAACAGCACGTCGCTGACCGGAAGCGGGGTGACGCTCTACATCGCGCAGAGCTCGCTCAACGCGAACTCGTGCACGTTCAACCTCACCGCACCGACCACGGGGAACGACGCCGGAATCCTGGTGTTCCAACCACCAAGCAACCCGTCCAGCGCGAACCTCAACTCATCGGGCGGCTCGGATATCGCCGGCGCGATCTACCTGCCCACCGGGACGCTGACGACGAACTCCACCTTCGACACCTGGGTGCTCATCGTCACCGGCGACATCCACA
>JAXDMB010000010.1:0-17697 GCA_034666325.1 Vulcanimicrobiota bacterium | reverse complement strand
CAGAACGCGGGATCGGGCAGTCGCACGCGATCAGGCGAACGACGTGACGGCGTCGATGACGCGCTCGACGTGCGCCGGCTGCATCTCCGAATGCAGCGGCAGCGTGACGACCTCGTCGCAGACGCGCTCGGTCACGGTCATCGGACCGTGCGGTGCGTCGGCGAACCACGTGTGCCGGTGCACCGGAACGAAGTGGATACCCGCGTCGATTCCCCGCGCGTCCAGGTGCTCGATCAGCCCGGCGCGGCGGCCGCCCAGCACGCGCAAGCTGTAGATGAACGGCGACACGTCCGAGAAGTCGCGCCGCATGACGCGGTACTGCGACATGTCGCCGAACGCGGCGCTGTACCGTTCGCACACCTCTCGGCGGCTCGCGATGAAGTCGTCCGCGCGCGCGATCTGCGAGATGCCGACCGACGCCATGATGTTGGTGAGATGGTAGCGATAGCCCTCGCTCACCACGTCGTAGTCCCACGCGCGGCGGTTGCGATAGCGCTCCGTCGTGTCCTTGTCGACGCCCAGCAGGCGCGTGCGCTGCAGCAACGCGAACTCCGCTTCGTCGCGAACGACGATCGCGCCGCCGTCGATGGACGTGCAGATCTTCACCGGATCGAAGCTGAAGGTCGCGATGTCGCCGAACGAGCCGATGCGCCGCCCGCCGATCGTCGAGCCGAACGCGTGGCACGCATCTTCGACGACGCGCAGCCCGTGTGCCCGCGCGAGCGCGTAGACGCCGTCGTGGTCGCACGGTACGCCGGCGAAGTGCAGCGGGATGATCGCTTTCGTGCGCCGCGTGACGAGCTGGGCGGCGCGCTCGACGTCGATTCCGAGATCGTGTTCGCGAATGTCGCACATCACGACTTCGGCGCCCGTCGCGCGCACCGCTTGGTGATCGGCGACGTAGTTGAACGACGGGACGATGACCTCGTCCCCGTCACCGACGCCCGCGGCGAGCAGCGCGAGGTGCAGCGCCGAGGTGCCCGTGTTCGTCGCGACGACGCGGTCGCCGGGCCCCAGGCCGAGGAACTCGGCGATCAGCGTTTCGAACGCTTGCGTGGTCGCGCCCATGCCGAGCCAGCCCACGTCGAGGGCGTCGACGAGGTGCTTGATCGTGTCGATGCCGGTGCGGGGCACGAACACCGGAATGCGCTCGGTGCGCGACCGGTGGACCGGGCCGGACGACGGCGGGGAGATCACTGCGGACATTTCTTCCTCTATCGGATCGCCGGCGCGCCGGGATGAGAGCTCACGCCCACAGGCGCCACGGCGCGCGGTCGCTCTGCCACAGCTCCTCGAGCGCGTTGCGGTCGCGCAAGGTGTCCATCGGCTGCCAGAACCCGTCGTGGTAGTAGGCCGACACGCGACCGGCGCGCGCGAGCGCCGGCAGCACCTCGTGCTCCCAGCTCGTGGCGTCGGCGGCGATCTCGGACAGCACGCTCGGCGACAGCACGAAAAAGCCGCCGTTGATCCACGCGCCTTGCGCCGGTTTCTCGTCGAAGCCGATCAGCCGCTGCTCGTCCAGGCGCAACTCGCCGAACCGGCCCGGCGGCCGCACCGCAGTCACCGTCGCGTCGCTGCCGGTCGTGCGGTGCTGTTCGAGCCCAGCGCGAACGTCCACGTCGCCGACGCCGTCGCCGTAGGTGAAATAGAACGCGTCCTCGCCCTCGAGGTACTTCGCGACGCGCTTGAGCCGGCCACCCGTGTTCGTTCCTTCGCCGGTGTCCACCACGGTCACACGCCACGGTTCCGCGCCGTTGACGTGATAGTCGATCGTGCGCGAGCGCATGTCGACCGTAATGTCCGACTGGTGCAGGAAGTAGTTGGCGAAATATTCCTTGATGAGGTAGCCGCGGTACCCGACGCAAATGATGAAGTCGGTCACGCCCTGCGCCGCATAGATCTTCATGACGTGCCACAGGATCGGCTTGCCGCCGACTTCGACCATCGGCTTCGGGCGCAAGCCCGTCTCTTCGCTGAGCCGCGTTCCCAGGCCGCCGGCGAGGATGACGGCCTTCACGGCTTCACTCGCTTCAGATAGCCGCGCGGCGCCACCGTGAACAGCAGCTTGTCGTCGTACTCGCGGTCGATCTCGAACGCGTCCGTCGTCGCGAGGAACGCGTCGAGTGCGGTCATCGGGTTGTCACCGGGACCCCACGGCCGGTTCTCGTACAACGATTTCGGCAGACGCTCGACGATCGTGTCGAGCACGACCAGATAGCAGCCCGCCGTCACGAGCGGTGCGTACAGCTCGAGCTCCCGCAGGACGTGCTCGTGCGTGTGGTTCGAGTCGAGCACGACCATCGTGCGGCGTCCGCGCACGAGCTCGCGCACGCGGTCCACCGTCGCGGGCTCGACGGCGGACCCTTCGATCATCGCCACGCGCTGCGCCAGGGGATGGGACTCGATCGCTTCGCGGTTGTGCGCGCGAATGTCGATGTCCACGCCGATCACGTGGCGGTCGCCGCCCAGCAATTGCAGCAGCGACGCGTAGAAGATCAGCGAGCCCCCGTGCGCGATGCCGGTTTCGACCACCGCCTCGGGCTGCGTGTCCCACACGATCTCCTGCAGCGCCACGATGTCTTGCGGAGCCTGAATGATCGGCCGGCCGAGCCAGCGGAAATTGTACGTATAGCGGTACGGCGCGCTCCGCTCGACGAGCCGCTCGAAATCGCCGCGCAGCTCGTCGCCCATCCGGGCCATGAGCGCGGGATCGCGCGGATCGTGAGGATCGGGCTTGGGAGTCAGAGCGAGACCTCCGCGGCGATCGTGGCGAGATAGTTGTCCACCGAGGGCAGCGCACGATCGCGCTCGGAGATGACCGACACGGGAAGCGGCCACGCGATCGCGAGCTGCGGGTCGTCGAACGCGACGCCGCTCGCCAGCTCGGGGCGGTACGCTTCGCCGATGTCGTAGAGAAGCTCCGTCGCGTCAAGCAGCGTTTGATACCCGTGCGCGCAACCCGGCGGTACGTAGACGGCCCTGCGCGACTCGTCGTCGAGCCGCAACGCCGCCACGCGCCGGAACGTCGGCGAGGCCGGGCGCAGGTCGACGATCACGTCCAGCGCGGCGCCGCGCACGCAGCGCACGATCTTCGCTTCGCCGGCCGGCGGCCGCGCGACGTGCAAACCGCGCAGCGTCCCGGCGCGCGCGTTCCACGCGGCGCTCTGCTGAACGAAGCGCGCCGGCATTCCGGCCGGCGTCAGCTGCTCCGCGTCCCAGATGCGCGCGAACCAGCCGCGCTCGTCCCGGACGGGATCCGGCGCGAGCGCGAACGCGCCGTCGACCGCGAGCGGCGTGACGGTCACGGCAGCACCGTGATCTCGGGGACCGCGACGACGAAGCGCGTTCCCGCGCGCGCGAGGCCGGCCATCTGCTCGCGGATCTCGTCCGCGAGATTCCACGGCAGCACGAGCACGTATTCGGGCGGGTCGTCGAGCAGCCGCTGCGGAGTCTCGATCGGGATGCGGCTGCCCGGAAGATAGCGTCCCTGTTTGTACGGGTTGCGGTCGACGGTGTACGGCACTAGATCGCTGCGCACGCCCGCATAGTTCAGCAGCGTGTTGCCTTTGGCCGGCGCACCGTATGCCGCCACCCGCTCGCCACGCTCCGCCGCGTCGAGCAGAAAGCGCAGCAGACCCCGCTTATTGGCGCCGACGCGCTCGGCAAAACCGCGATACGTCGCGAGCTCGTGCAGTCCCGCGGCGCGCTCCGCCGCGCGCAACGCCTCGACGCGCGCACCGGGGACGCCGCGTCCGAGCGTGAGCCGCAGCGAGCCGCCGTGCGTCGGCAGCTCCTCCACGTCCACGACGGTCAGGCCGTGCGCGGCGAACACCGGCTCGAGCGCGAGCAGCGAGAAGTACGAGAAGTGCTCGTGGTAGATGGTGTCGTACTGCGTTTGCTCGATGAGCCGCATCAGGTGCGGAAACTCGATCGACGCCGCTCCGCGCGGTGTGAGCAGCAGCGCGATCCCGGCGACGAAGTCGTGCAGGTCGGGCACGTGCGCGAGCACGTTGTTCGCGACGATGAGGTCGGCGCAGCCGCGCTCGGCGGCGAGCCGTTCCGCGAGCGCGACGCCGAAGAACTCCGCGACGGTCTCGATGCCGCGCTCGCGCGCGACGGCGGCGACGTTGCGCGCCGGCTCGACGCCGAGCACGGGAACGGCGGCATCGGCGAACCAGCGCAGCAGGTATCCGTCATTGCTCGCCAGCTCCACCACGAGCGAGTTCGGGCCGAGCGCGAAGCGCTCTATGGCACCCGTCGCAAAGCGCCGCGCGTGCTCGAGCCACGTGTCGGCGTACGACGAGAAGTAGGCGTACTCGCCGAAGATGCGCTCGGGATCTTCGTGCGCGGGCAGCTGCACTAGCAGACACCGCGTGCACACGTACGCGCACAGCGGGTAGAACGGTTCGGGGCGCCCGAGCTCGTGCCGCTCGAGGTACGCGTTCGAGAGCGGCGAGACGCCGAGGTCCACGAACACCTCATCGAGCGCTGCGCCGCAGCCGCGGCAAGCGTAGTCGCTCATACGACCGCCACCGTCTTGCGCGCTCCCGCCAGCGCGCGGAAGAACGTCTCGACGCGGCCCGCGTCACCGGGCGCCGCGAACACGTGCGACGCGGCGTCGCTCGCGGCGCGGAAATGCGCCATTCGCGCCTCGGCCGTCGTCCCGGACGGGCTCGCGAGGTGCGCGTTGTACAGGCGTTCGATGGACGGCGCGAACGCACCGAAACAGGTCGCGAAATGCTGCTGCGCAAGGCCGGGCCGCACGCGCACGTCCACCGTCGGCGCCGCCACGGCGTGCAGCCCGAACGCGGCTTGCAGGCGCACGAGAAACTCCCAGTCCTCGAGCACAGCGTAGCTTTGGTCGAACCCGCCGATCTGCTGGTAGCAGCGAAAATCGTGCGCGACCGCGTTGAGGGGGACGGCGTGCGCAAGATACGGATCGTAGGCGTCGTTCGCGCCGGCGAACACGCTCGACCAGCGGATCAGATCGCGGCGGCCGTCGGGCGCGGTCCGGTCTTGTACTTCCACCGTCAACGTCGCTTCAGTTCGCACCGCGAGCGCACCGCCCGCCAGGCCGGCGACGACGGCTTCGAGGTGAACGGGATCCCAGCGGTTGTCCTCGTCGAGATACGCCACCACCGAGCCGTGCACGAAGTCGTACGCGGTGTTCCGCGCGGCCGCCGGCCCCTCGCGGTGCACGCGCCGCACGTACGTGATCCGTTCGGCGCACGGCAGCGCGGCGACCACGTGCGACAGATCGGGACCGCCGTCGCTGACCAGCACCACTTCCCAGCGCGCATACGTCTGCGCGGCGACCGAGCGCAGCGCCGACGCGAGGCACGACGTGTTGCCGACCGTCGGAACGATCACGGTCACGAGCGGTCCTTCCGGAGCGTCGCGATGAACGGGCAGGATCGCGTACCGCCGGAGGCGTTCGAGCAGCACGGCTTTGCGCGCCTCGATCTCGGTCTCGCGCTGCGCGGCGAGCTCCGCGTTCGCACGGCGCAGCATGAGATGCTTGTTCTCGAGCATGCGCGCGATGCCGGTGCCGTATCCCACCACGAGCGGCGCGTTCTCATCCACGAGATATTTCTCGAGGAGCTTCAGGTGGTCTTCGATCTGGTCGCCGCTGCGCGGATACCGGTTGCCGCTCACGTTGGTCCCGTGCTCGCGCCACGCGACGCCGGCGGCGCCGATACACGCGAAGCGCTTGCCCAACGCGGCGAGCCGCACGACGTACTCGAGGTCGCCCGCGACGAAGCTCGGGTCGAAGGCGCCCGCCTCGTCGATGAGCTCGCGCGTGAACAACATCGTCGGAAAGCAGGGGTACATGTCGTTGACCAGCAGCGACGCGAAGTCGTTGCGGTTGGGACCCTCGTGCAGCGGCGGGTAGAACCCGTCGACGATGTCTCCCGCGGCGTTCGCGATGACGTAGCCCGCCCAGGCGACGTCAACGCCCGGATGCGAGCGGTAGTAGTCCATCGCGGCTTGCAGATGCCCGGGCAGATAGAAATCGTCGGCGGAGAGAAAGCCGATGTAGCGCCCGCGCGCCTCGCGCAGCCCGAAGCGGTGGTTCTCCAGCATGCCGATGTTCTCGGAATGGCGGACGAACCGGACACGCTCGTCGCCTAGGTAGCGCGCGATGACGTCGGCGGATTCGTCGGTCGACGCGTTGTCGCAGATCAGCAGCTCGACGTCGCGAAAGCTCTGGTTCAGCACGCTCTCGATCGCCTGCGCGATGAAGCGGCCGTAGTTGTACGACGTGATGACGATGGAGACGGCGGGGCGCGCGTTCATGCGGGGGTCCTTCACGGGATCGGTTCCGGGGGCGTGAACAGCGCGCGCGCCAGCGCCGGCTCGGCGGCGAGGCGGTCGGCGAGCGCGTCGAAGCGGTCGGCGGTGTCGTAGCGCGCGCGCAGCAGCGCCGGCCAGCTCGCGTACGCCGGCCCGTGCTTTTGCGCGACGTAGCGGTGCGCGGACGCGAACGCGCGCTGGTTGCGCGACGTCATGTTCGTCTTCCCCGGATCCCAGCGCCAGGAGTACTCGACCGTCACGCGGTCGACGTGCACGAAGTCCATCGCACGGCTGAGGCGCAGCCACATCTCCCAGTCCTCGCACGCGGCGAGCGACTCGTCGAAGCCGCCGAAGCGGTCGAACAGATCGCGCCGGTGCACGAAGCTGTGGATCGTCGCGAGATTGTCGTTGAGGAACGCGTCCTTCTCGAAGTCGCGGTCGGTGAAGATCGCGTACTCGCGCGGCACGATGCGGTCGCCCGCGACGTCGGCGTACTCCGCGATGCAGTTGGCGTACGCGACCGCGGCGCCGGTGCGCTCCAGCGCGTCGACGAGCCGGGACGCGTGGTCGGGATACCACACGTCGTCGTCGTCGAGATACCCGACGTACGTTCCGGTCGCGAGACGCGCGCCCGCGTTGAGCGCGGCCGTGACGCCCGCGTTGCGCTCGTGGCGCACGTAGCGAATCGCGAGCCGGCCGTCGTACCGCGCGAGCAGGTCCGTGACGTCGGGGCCGGCGTCGTTCACGACCACCGCCTCGATGTCGCGATAGCACTGCGCCGCGAGGCTGTCGAGCGCGCGCGCCAGGAGCTGCGGGCGGTCGTACGTGCGGACGATCGCCGAAAGCCGCGGACCCGTCGTGCGCGGCGCGTGCTCGCGCGCCAGCGCGCCGTCGAGCCGCGGCGAAGCGCCGAACGCGGGAAGCTGCTCGGTGAGCGCGGCGTCGAGCGCGCGGTACAGCGTTTTCGCGCGCAGCGGGTCGTAGCCGAACGCGAGGCCGAGCGCGGACGCGCCCGACGAGAACGGCGCGACCGTGCGAATTCCGCGCGCGCGCAAGACCAGCGCGTCATCCACGCTCGTCCACGCGGGCGCGACCGCGACGGCGGTATCGGGCGGCGGTGACTCGAACGCGTTCTCGCGCGAGATCACGCTCCAAGCGAAATCGCGGTTCGCGAACAAGACGTCGAACTGGCCGAGGGACGTGCGCTCCGCGTGCGGCGCGTACACCAGCACGCGGCGGCCGCGCGGCAGCGGCAGCTCCGCGGGCTCGACGTGCACGACCGACAGCGCACGGTTCGGCGGCCGTCCGGTGACGAGCTCGAGCCGGCGCGCGTGCTCCGGCGAATCGACCAGCACGGCGTCGGAAAGCCGCAGCGCCGCGTACAGCGTCCTTCGCACGGCGGGATCGAGCGCGGCGTAGTCCGCGAGCGGCTTGCCGTTGAGCGCGATCGTCTCGCGCGCGAAGCCGTCCACGACCGCGGCGCGCTGCTCGTGCGCCGCGTTCACGACCTGCGCGTATACCGTCGCGACGAGCGCCTCGCGCGCATCGGGCAGCGCAAAGTACAGCGCGGCAAGCTCGCCCGCGCGGCGCGCGGCGATGAGCCGCCGGATCGCGTGCGGCAACCCGGCGAGATCGGTGGCGACGACGACATCCCCGCCGATGCGCCCGGCAACGGCGCGCAGCCGCTCGAACGCCGCCGCATACGCCGGACCGTCCCAAAACGCTTCGACGCTCGCGCGACGGTCTTCGGGGCGTACGATCGTCTCCACGGAAAGATACGTGCTCACGCGACCGTCTCCGCGGGAAGATACGCGTTCGCGAGACATGCCCGCAGCACGTCGATGCGGCAGCGCGGGCGCACGTGCTCGGCGAGCGCGTTCGCCTGCGCGCCGGCGGCGTTCCACGCATCGGCGAGCGCCGCGGCGATTGCCGTCTCGTCCGCCGGATCGACGCTCCACACGCTGCGCGCACCCAGCACGTCGCGCGCGTCCGACCGGTCGGAAGCGACGACGGGAATGCCGTGCGCCGCATACGCGGCGAGCGACGAAAGATCGGCGCCGCTCCAGGAAACGTCCACGACGACACGCGCGCCGTCGCCGGCATTTCCTTGCGCGAGCGACGATCGCTCATCGAGATATGACAGCGCTCGCGCAGCGTACGCGCCGTCGAGCACGTTGCCGATGAACCGCACCGGGAAACCGACACGCGACGCGGCGCGCGCAAGCGTTGCGCTGGCGTGCAGCGGCCCGACCGGCGCAACTGCCAGGAGATACGGCGTGGCGGGAACCGGAGCAGCGGTGTCACGGAGCGCCGGATCAGGAACGCCGAGCCCGTGCAGGGCGGCTTGGTGCGCGCTCTGGTCGGGCACGGCAATCTCGTGTGCTACCGGCACATAGGCCGCGAACGGGCGGTCAGCGCCGCACAGCGCGCGGATGCGCTGCGCCTCGGCAGCGCATGTGACGAACACCACGTCCGCGAGCGCGAGCGCGCTGCGCTGTGCGTCGCGGTACCCGGGTCGCGGTTCCCACGGCTCGTTCGGCAGCACGCCCGCGTCGAGCTCGACGTTGCGCTTCACGATGAAACCGAGCAGTGCGGCGAGCATCTCTTCATCGTCCGACATGGCGAGCGCGCGCGCATGCGTGCGTGCGCCCCAGAAGCCGCCGTTCGTCTCGTCGTCGCACAGCGGCGTGAGGAGCGTGCGAATCCCGCGCGCGCGAGCGGCCGCGATCAGCTCCGCGGCAGCGTGCGGATCGTCCAGACCGACCGCGTGAACGAACGCGTACGCGTCGAGCGAGCGGCCGTCGTAGCCGGCGATGTCGACGGCGAGGTCTTCTCCGCCGAGCGCTTCACCGACCGCGAGCGCGGCGCGGTACGCGGCGCCGCCTGCCGAGAGCGCGTCGTCGGAAAGCGGAACGTAGCAGCGCAGCGGAGCATCCGGATCGCCGAACGTCGCGCCGGCGACGGCCAGCGTCATCGGAACCTCGCCGCCAAAGCAGGTTTCAACATAGGCACCGTCCGCCACGGAGCGGCCACGTGCGCGCGCCACGGACGCGTACGGTGCGGCGCCCAATGCGCCGGCGGTGCGGCGCGCGGCAACGAGCGCTTCGGCGATGCCCGGGATCACATGCAAGGTCTCCGGTAATTCCGCGCATTGCGCGAACGCGGACGCCAGCGCCGCGCGCAGCGCGTCGCACGCATCGCCGAGCCGGTCCGCCACCACGAGCGCTTCGCGCGGCGCGACGAACGGCGAGCGGTCGCGGTGCGCGAGCGCCACGAGATCGAGCGCGATGCCCGCCACCACGGCCACGTCGTCGCCGCCGCTGAACGTCAGGTCGACGTAGTGCCGCGGCCCGTCGACCGTGCGCACCGGCTCGATGCGGTACGCCGCAAGCCGCGCGTTCGGCCCGAGCGCATCGAGATTCTCGCACAGCGCGCCCGGAAAGCGCGCGTGGAAGCGCGGCCTCATGCGATCGCCGGCAGCGGCACGAAGTGCTTGTCCGCGTCGAACCCCGGGCGCCCCAGCACGCGGATGTCGTACTCGCCGGAATACGGTGCGGGCGGCAAGCCCCACTTCGCGCGGAACGCGTCCCAGTTCGCGTACATCAGCGCGCGGTAGTCGAGCGCGTTCGCTTTGAAGCTCACGCTGCCGAAGTGGTGGATGAACACGTCGTCGCACACGAAGATCTGCCACCCGGCGCCGCGCACGCGCACGCAGAAGTCGTCGTCTTCGTAATTTCCGATGCCGTAGAGCGGGTCGAAGCCGCCGACCGCGTCGATCACCTCGCGGTCGAGGCACAGGCAGAACCCGACGACGCGCTGCGCGACGTAACCGCGCCCGCGCAACGTTCGTCGGCGTTGGGCGGCGAGCTGGTGCATCGCGGGCAGGTCCGGGTACTGCACGTTGAGGATCTGCTCGCTGGCGACTTTGTTGCTGCGCGGCGCGGTGCAGCCCACGGTGCGCCGGGCTTCGAGCGCGCCGACGAGATCTTCGAGCCAGCCGTCGGTCACGACCACGTCGTTGTTGAGGATGACGACGACGTCGCCGCGCGCGTGCGCCATGCCGACGTTCATGCCTTGCCCGAATCCGAGGTTGCGGCCGTTGCGCACGACGCGCACGCCGCAGTCGCGCTCGAGCTCGTCGAGCACCGCGAGGGTGGGCGCTTCCGAGCCGTTGTCGACGACGATGATCTCGTGCGGGTAGCGGGTGTGCGCGCGAATCGACTCCACCGCGATGCGCGTGTACTCCGCGGCGTTCCACGACAGCATCACGATGCTCGCGATTCCCGAAAAGCGAGGCGCCGGCGCACCCAGCGCGGGATCGGCATCGGACGGCGCGCAGCCGTAGCGCGCGCGAAACGCGACATCGTCCACGGGACGTGCGAGCGTACCGAGGTCGCCCGCGACCCGCGCGACGCCGCGCCCGCGCTCGCGCGCGACGCGGAGCATCAGATCGCCGACCGCGCCGTGCACTGTTTCGAAGGCGCCAAGCCCCTCCGCGACCGGAATGCGGTTCACCGCGACCAGCGTCGCGCGCGCGTCGCAGCCGTACGGCGCGAGCGTCGCGAACGCGGCGAGCGGGTCGTTCTCCAGCGCGTGCGCAAGCGCGTCGAGCCAACCGGCACGCAGCACGGTACGCGCGTCCACGAACGCGACGTACCGATCGCCGCGATTGTGCAGCGCGCGGTCGGCGACGGCAATCGGATCATCACCGTTGCCGTTCGCGCCGTTCGCGCCGTTCGCATAGACGATTTCGCCGAGCGCGAGCGCGTTCGCGCGCAGCGACAGCTCGAACGCTTCGCGATCCGCAGGTGTGCCCACGACCACGGCTATCGCGCGCGGCGCGGACTCCACGACGTGCACGTCGTTGCCGAACGGCGCGCGCACGACGCGCCGCACGTGCCCGCCGGCCGCATCCGCGGCAAACGCCGCCCACGGCGAGGACGCCCGCGCGAGCAGCGCGCTTTCCACATCGGCACGCCGCGGGTCGTCACCGTTCGCCGCAAGCGCCGTACCTTCGAGGCTGACCACCACCGGCGCAACCGCCAGCACGACACCGCGCGCACGCGCCGCCGCGGTCGACATGATCCACGCGTCCGCGCCGCATGCTTCCGGCGCGATGAGCCGCAGCGTCTCCGTGCGCGCGGCGACGCAGCGCCCGTCCAGCGCGTCAGGCGCGGCGGTGTCGCGCACGTTCTTCTGCTCCGCGCCGCGCGCCACGGCGTGCGCCACCGCGCGCCCGCGCACGGAATCCGCCGCCAGCACCGTTCCGGCGCCTGCGACCAGGCCGCCCGCGTCGACCAGCACCGGCGCGACGGCAAGCCCGTCGGCGACGGCCTCCAGCAAGCTGCGCGCGCCCGCTGCGTGCAGCAGCACGGCCGGATCGAGCACGATCGCGTACTCCGTCTCGACGGCGCGCAGCGCGGCGGCCGGCGACGGGTCGGCGAGCACGCCGTGCGGCGCGGACGCCGCCGGTCCCGCATAGTGGAAAGCCGCCTCTGGGAAGCGGGCGCGCAGCGCCGCGGCGGCCCGCGGCCCTCCGCCGGCGCAGACGATCGCGAACGCCCGAGCTCCGGTCATCCCACCTGTGATCGGTTTCCCGGCCTCCGAACCTGAGAGAGCAGAGGCCGCCTGCTGCCGCCGCGCCGAAGCTACGCCCGGGATGACCCCGTACTACCGGCACTTCGGGTTGGAGCGCGATCCGTTTCTGGACACCGCGGATCCGCACTTCTACCGCACGACGCCGGCGCTGGCGCGCGCGCGCGACCGCCTGGTGGGCGGCGTGCTGGAGTCGCGCGGGCTGCAAGTGGTGGTCGGCGATCCCGGCACCGGCAAGACGAGTCTCATGGCGCAGATCGAGCGCGAGCTGCTCGGCCGCGACGAGGTGCGCCTCGGCAAGATCCTCGACCCGTCGTTCACGACCGAGACGGAGTTCTTGCTCGGCGTCGCCCGCTCGTTCGGCCTCGCCCTCCCGCCGCGCTCGCCCGCCGCGCTCAAGAACGCGCTCAAGAACTACCTCTACGACGCGTCGGTGCTCGACGGCCTCACGATCGCGCTGCTCGTGGACGAAGCGCAGAACGCGAGCGACGAGGTGTTCGAAGTGCTGCGGCTCCTGATGAACTACGACGTGCCGCAGCGCAAGCTGCTCAACATCGTGCTGTTCGGACAGAGCGAGCTGCGCCCGCGCGTCGAGGCGCGCCGCAACCTCGCCGACCGCGTGGACGAGTGGTACGAGCTCGGTGCGCTGGACGGCAACGAAGCGCGGGCGCTGATCGCCTATCGCATCGGCCGCGCGGGCGGGGGCACGGATGCGACCGCGCTGTTCGATGAGGACGTCCTGGAGACGATCGTCGGCGCCGCGGGCGGAACGCCGCGCCGCCTCCTGACGCTCACGCACGCGACGCTCCGCGAAGCGGCCGCATACGGCCGCCCGCGCGCCACGAAAGTCGACGCGGAAGCGGCGGCCCGCCTGCGCGGAATCGCGGTCCCCCGCGGCGCGCCGGCCCCCGGTGCGAACCCGCCCGGGCCGGCGAATTTCGCGGCCGGGGCGAACGGCGGCGCTGCCGCGGACGCCGGGGCCGGCGCAAACGGAGCAGGACCAGCCACGGTCCGGCCGGCAGGCCCGGACGACGGTACGGCGGGCGACGGCGAGCGGCGGCCCTGGTGGTCGCCGTGGCTGGCCGCGCTGCGCATGCGATGAGCGGCGCGCGCGAGATCGACGTCGACGAGCTGTTCGAGCGCAGCGCCGACACGCGGCTGCTCGAGCGGCGCCGCCGGGACGAGCTGGGGCTGCCGCCGTCGGCGGCGCCCGCATCGGCCACCGCGGCCCGGTTCGGCCCGGAGTCCATGCTCGGCGGCGACGGCGTCCCGCTGGCAGCGCCGCGCGGGGCGATGCTGCGCGTGTCGCTGCAAGCGCGGCCCGACCGCGAGCTCATTCCGGGCGCGGTCGTGACGGTCGTCGCCGAAGTGGCCGACGACGGCGACACGGACGCCGACGACGTCCGCCTGCGCATCGCGCTGCCGCCCGAAACGGAGCCCATCCCCGGCTCGTTCTCCCGCGACGCCGTCGAGATCGACGCCGAAGCGCTGCTCGGCGAAGGCCTGCGCATCGGAACGGTCCCGGCGGCCGGCGCGATCCGCCTGCGCTTCACCGTGCGCATCCTGCCCGGGACCGAGCCGCTCGACCTCGCCGCGCACGCCGCCGCCCCCGGCGTCCCGGCGATCGCGGGCCCAGCGCTGCGACTCGCCCGCCGCTCCGGCCACACCGCCTACGCCGCGCCACGCGCGTTCTTCGAGCTTGAAGCGGGCGAAACGGACGACGACCTCACCGCGGTCGCCGCGGAACCCCCGGAGCCGCAGCGCGCGATCGACACGACGATCGACGAACCAGCCGCCCCTGCGGTAGCGCACGAATCCGAACCCTTCCCTGAACTCGAGCTCCCGCACGAACCCGAACCGGAACCTGCGCTAACGTCCCAGGTCACGACCGAACCGGAGCCCGAGGCGGAATCGTTGCCCGAGCTCGAGTTGCCGCACGAGCCCGAGCCCGAGCCGGCCGCCGAGTTCGTGCTGGCGCGCGTCCTGGATGCCGACGAGGTGCGTGCGCTGGAGCGCGTCTTCTCCGGCGCGGTGCCGCACGGGCTCGCGGCTCTGGCGCTTCTCTCGTCGATTGCCGCAGCCGACGGTGCGCTCGGGCGCGCGCTCGGCATCTCCGAGTTCGCGCGAGCCGTTTCGGCCGCGCTGCCGCGCGCGCTCGTCGCCGCGCGCATGAACCGGCCGACGCCGCTCGTGGTCACCCGCGAAGCGCTCGCCACGATCCGCCCGGACGCGGAGCCGCCGCACGAGGATCTCGCGTACGAAGGCCCGCTGCTGGTGGCACGGCTCGAAGCGCGCGACCTCGACGCGCTGCGGGCGCTGCTCGCGCGCGCGCTCGACGACCCGTTTCTGCGCGGCGTGCAAGTGCTGCTCGCAGTCGCACCGCGCGCGCTCGAAGGCGTCCCGGAACACATGGAGGTGCGCGCGAGCGAAGCGCTCGCGGCGTACCGCGGCGCCGCGGGCGCGTGGCTGAAGCGCGACACCGTGCGCCGCGCCGTCGACCGCCGCTACGATCCCCTGACCGCGGACGACGCGACGCTCCACGACGCCGGGCGCGCGCTCGTCACCGCGCTGCGCGAGGCCATGGCGTGAAGCTCCTGATCGGCATTCCCACCGGCGGCCAACCGACGCGGCCGTTTCTCGACGCGCTCGCGAAGATTCAGCTCCCCGCGAGCGTGACCGACGCCGACCGGCTCGTGTGGACGGGTAACGCCGTCGCGGTGCAGCGCGAGATGATCGCGCGCGACGCCGTCGCGCGCGGCGTGGACCTGCTCGCGATGATCGACGACGACATCGTCGCGCCGCCCGACGCGCTCGCGCGCTTGATCGCCGCACTGGAAGCGGATCGCAACGCGGCGGTGGCAGGCGCACTGTACTACAGCCGCGATTCCGCGCGCCCGATGGCGGTGTCGCGCTGGATCTCGACCGACACGACCTCGGCCGCGATCCCCGCGTACGCGGGCGAGAACGTCGCGCTCGTGGACGGCGTCGGCTTCGGCTGCGTGGTCGTGCGCGTCGCCGCGCTGCAAGCGTTCGCGCAGCCGTATTTCGCCGCGCACGTGTACGTCGACGAGCAGGCGCGCGTCGCGCGGCAGTGCGACGAGGATTATCTGTTCTGCGAGCGCGTCCGCCAAGCGGGCTGGCGCGTGCTGCTGCACGCGGGCGTGCGCGTCGGCCACTACGACCGCGGCAGCGGCACCACCGCGCCGGCGCAATGGGAAAGCGACGCGGACACCGACCGCCTGCGCATGATCGTCTTGCGCGACGGCCGCACGGAGCTCGTGCCGTTCGACGACTCCGTCCCGCGCGCGGTCGAGCGCCAGGAGAAGCTCGAGACGACGATCCTGTTCGCGGGGAGCTAGCTCAGGTCAGAACTGTCCGTCGAGCAGGTGCGCGGCTTGCGCGGGCTTGCCGAAGCTGCGCGAGAACGCGTTCACTTTGCCGATCGAGCTGAGGCGCGTGCCGACCTCGTCGCGATGGGCTCGCAGCCGGCGCAGCTGGTCGTCGCGATACGCGAGTATCCCGCGCACGCGCCGGGCGACTTTCGCGTCGCTCGCCGGTGCCGTGTGCGGCGTCGACGCGAACAGCCGCGCGAGCCGCTCCGTCAGCGCCGTTTGCGCGCTGAATGCAGCGTCCAGATCCGTCCAGCGCCGCTCCACCAGCGCGCCGTCGGCGTCGAGACAGGAGCGCTCGAGCGCGATGATCGTTTCGACGACCGCGTCGAGCGCGGCGTCAGCAGACGAGGGCATCGAGCTGGGAATCCGGCGCGCCCTGCGCGCGGTACGACTTGATCGCCTCGACCCACGTCTCGCGCATCCCGGTGATCAGCGGCAGCAGCTCGCGCACTTTCTGCGCGTCGCCCTGCATGTTCGCGGCGACGAGCTGGTGGTGCCAGAACTCGTAGATGCGGAACAGGTTGCCCGGAATGTCGCTGTCGAGGTCGAGCTTGAGCGAGCCCATCAGCAGAGCGCACGCGCGCTGCGCGCGGCGCAGCAGGTCGTGGCGCCCCTGGATGTCGTTCGGGCGCGCTTCCATCACGTCGATCGCCTGGCGCGCGAAGAGCAGCAGGGCGTCGTACACCTTTATGATGAGCTCTTCCGGACTCGCCGAGTTGATCGACGCTTCCAGGTAGCGCAGGTTCGCGTTCGAGAGCGTCACGTTACCCCGTTGACTTCGTGCTCAGCGCGCCGAGCGAGGATTGCATGGATTGCAGCGACGCGATGAGCGACTCGCTGTTTACGAATTCGGCACGCAGGCGGTCGGCCTGCAGGTTCGCCTGGTCGGTGACGAGCTTTATCTGCTGCTGCAGCGAGTTGATCTGGTCGCTGGTGGTGGACGTCAGCGTGCGGAACAGCGACATCGCGGGAATCTTGCCGGCCAGCGAGCCCGTCAATTGCGTCGGAAGTCCCGACACGCTCGTGAGGTAGGCGCCCATCTGCCCGACGATGCTCGTCGTGCCGGTGAAGAGCTTCGCCACCGCGTTGGAGTCCGCGGACAGCGCCGCGGCGAGCTTGCTGACGTCGAGGTTCTGGAGCCGCCCGCTGGTGCCTGAGAACGTCTGCTGCGACACGCTGCTCTGCGTCGTCGTGTTCTGCGCGTTCGCCGACGATGCGGCCGCGACGCTGAACGACGAGTCGAGCACGAGTCCGACCGATCCGAACGAGTTGTACGACGTCGAGCCGGTCGCGCCGAAGCCCGACACCATGCTCACGAGGCGGTCCTTGAGCGAGAGAACGTCCTGGTTGTTGAACAGGACGCCGCCGGTGGTGAGTTGCTGCCCTTGCGACTGACCGCTGGCGCTCGTCGTCGTTCCGATCACCGGCGCCTGCGTCGCGGTGTTGATCTCGTCGATCACCGCGTTGTAGCTCGTGATGAAGCTCGCGATCGAGCTCTGCAGCCCGCTGCTGTCCTGCGCGACCGACACGGTGACGGGCGGAACGATCACGCCGTCGACGGCCTGCTGCAGCTTGAGGTGGACGCCCGGAATGGCCGTCGTGACGTCGTTGGAGTTGCTGTAGACGTCGTGCGCGGTACCGGCGTTGTCCACGTACTGCACGTGCGCCGACTTGCCCACCGCGAGCTGCGCGCCCGCGCTCAACCCGTTGGGCTGCGTGTAGTTGGTCAGGAATCCCGCAGCCTGCAGGAAGTTCGACGTGTCGCCCGACTTGCCGACGCTGATCCCTTGCGGGCCGCTCGACTTCGCGGTGAGCACGATGCGGTCGTTGCCCGCGTCGTACGTCGCGATGACGCCCGCGGACGACGTGTTGATCTGCTGCAGGACGTCGTTGAGGTTGTTCGCGGCCGGATCGACTTTGAACACGACGCCGTTGATCGTGAAGTTGCCCGCCGTCACGGCGGTCGCGAAGCCCGCGTTGCCGGTCCCGTTGAGCGGCGCGCCGACGTTGATGCCGCCGATGTTCCCGGTGCTCGTCGCCGAGTACACGCCGCCGCTGAACGTGATCTGCGCGGTGTCGAGCTTGAGCACCTGCAGCATGTTGCCGCTGTCGCCGGCGGCGCCGAGCGTGAGCGGCGCCGTGGAGCTGACCGTCACCTGGCCCGCGTTGTACGCGAGCGACGCGCCGGTGCCGGCGGCGGCGAGCGCGGGGTTGGCGATCGTGTTGATCCAGGTGTTGAGATCTTGCGTCTTGACGTCGTACTGCAGCGTGACGCCGTCGATCGTGATCTTGCCGGTGACGGAGCCCGCGGGCCCGTTGCTCGGCGTGATCGACGCGCCGGAGTTCACGAGCGTCGCGTTCGGGTCGAACGCGCCGTTCGCGGCGGCGTCGTTCGTCAATTGCGTCGCCGTCGCGA
>JAXDMB010000009.1:0-3903 GCA_034666325.1 Vulcanimicrobiota bacterium | reverse complement strand
ACGGAGCCGGTGGAGCTCGTCGACGATCGCGCCTTCGTGGTTGGACTGGAAGAAGCGCACGCGCATCCGCAGCCTGCGCGCGTGCGCGCCGACCTCGCGCTCGAGATCGCGCAACGTCTTGCGGCCGTAGATCTCCGGCTCGCGTTCGCCGAGCAGGTTGAGGTTGGGTCCGTTCACCACCAGCACGTTCATGCGAGGCCGATCTTCGCGAGCGCTTCGCGCACGTCATTCGGGCGCACGCCGTCGTGCAGGCGCGCGCTGCCGATCGTGTCGAGCAGCACGTACTGCGTGCCGTGCGCGTGACGTTTCTTGTCGCCGGCCGTCGCATCGATCACCGCCGTGGCGTCGAGTTCGCGCCACGACGGCGGGACGGGCAGCGATTCGAGATGCGCGTCCGCTTCCGCGGCCGCGGCGTCTTCGAGAATACCGCACGCGACGGAAAGCGCGAGCGCGGCGCGCATTCCGACGATCACCGCTTCACCGTGGCGCAGCGCGCCGTAGCCGGCCACCTTCTCGATCGCGTGGCCCACGGTGTGCCCGAAGTTGAGGATCGCGCGCGTCCCGGTGCGGTCTTCCTCATCCCGGGCGACGATATCGGCTTTGAGCGCCGCGCAACGCGCGATCGCGTCGAGCGCCGTCGCGGGATCGTCGAGCAGCGCCGCCTCGCCGGCGCGCAGCGCGCGGTACAGCTCCGCGTCGAGCGCGAGACCGTACTTGAGCATCTCGCCGTAACCCGACACGACGTCGCGGCGCGGCAGCGTGCGCAGCACGTGCGGCGCGATCGCGACGAGCGCGGGCTGCGTGACGGTGCCCACCAAGTTCTTTCCGCTCGGCAGGTTCACGGCCGTCTTGCCGCCGATCGCGGCGTCCACCGCGGCGAGCAGCGTCGTGGGCACCGCGGCATACGGAACGCCGCGCTGGTACGTTGCAGCCGCGAAGCCGACCGCGTCGCCGATCGTTCCGCCGCCGACGCCCACCACGAGACCGCGGCGGTCGAGCCGCTGCTCCACGAACGCGGCGTACAGCATGCCGAGCGCGTCGAGCGATTTGAGCGACTCGTCGGCGCGCACGGGCAGCACGAACGTTGCGACGCCCGCGTTCTCGTACGTGCGCGCGATGCGCTCGCCGAGCTGCGCGACGCGCTCGTCCACCACCACGACGACACGGCCGCCTTCGGGCGGCAGCGCGCGCAGCGGCAGCTCGTCGAGCACGCGCGGTCCGATGACGACGTCGTACGGCTTCGCCGTCTCGACGCGCACGACGTGCCCTTCGCGCAGCGCGGCATCGACCGCGCGCGCGACCTCGTCCGGACCGAGCCCGTCGACCGCCACGCGCAGGTGCGCGCCGAGATAGTTCGCGCGCCGCGCGGCGTGCAAGCGCGCCAGCGCGCCGGGCTCGCGCAGCAGCGGCCGCGTTCCCGCTTCGCGCGCGGTGCGCGCTTCGCACGTCTCCACCGATGCGTCCAAGAACACTACCACGCCGCCGCTCGCGACGGCTTGCCGGTTCGCGTCGTCCTCGAGCGCGCCCGCGCCGAGTGCGACCACCGCGCCGCCGCGCCGCGCGAACGCCGCGATCGTCGCGCGCTCGCGTGCGCGAAACGCCGGCTCGCCGTCCTGCTCGACGATCTGCGTGATGCGACGGCCTTCGTCCGACTCGATCGTCGCGTCGACGTCCACCGCCTCGAGCCCGCGCAGCGCGGCCAGCAGCGGCGCGACCGTGGACTTGCCCGCGCCGGGCGGGCCGCAGAGATACACGTTAGCGCGCACGAACGGTTCGCTCCCACGCCTGCACGCGCTCGTGCAGCTCGTCCATCGAGTCGCCGCCGAACTTGTCCATCACCGCGTTCGCGAGCGCGAGCGCCAGGAGCGACTCGCCGATCACCGCCGCCGCCGGAACCGCGCACGTGTCGCTGCGCTCGATGTGCGCGCGCGTCGCTTCGCCCGTGCGCAAGTCGACGGAGTCGAGCGGCTGCATCAGCGTCGCGATCGGTTTCATCGCGGCGCGCACCACGATCGGCTGGCCGGTCGACATCCCGCCTTCGATTCCGCCCGCGCGGTTGCTGCGGTAACGCGTGCGCGCATCGCCGCCCGGCTCGTACTCGTCGTGCGCTTGCGAGCCGCGCACCGCGGCCGCGCCGAAGCCAAGCCCCAGTTCCACGCCTTTGATCGCGTTGAGCGCCATGAACGTCTTGCCGACCTCGGCCTCCAGCCGGCGGTCCCACTGCGCGTACGATCCCAGCGCGACCGGCACGCCGCGCGCGACCACCTCGAACACGCCGCCCAGCGAGTCGCCCGCGGCCTTTGCCTGCTCGATCTCGCGCACCATGGCGGCGGCGGCGTCCGGATCGAGCGCGCGCACCGGGGACGCGTCGGTTTCCTCCGGCGTCACGTCGCGCCACGGCGTCGCGTCGACCGCGCTTCCGATGCGCACGACGCGGCTGCTCAGCGTGACGCCGAGCTCTGCGAGCAACGCGCGTGCGACGGTGCCGAGCGCGACGCGCATCGCCGTCTCGCGCGCGCTCGCGCGCTCGAGCACGTCGCGCAGATCCTCGCGCGCGTACTTGATACCGCCGATGCGGTCCGCGTGTCCCGGCCGCGGGACGTGCACTTGGCGCGCGACCGGCTCGTCGTCGTCCGGCGGATCGACGCGCATGATCTCGGACCAGCGCACGTGGTCTTTGTTCTCGAGGATCAGCGCGATCGGGCTGCCGATCGTGAAGCCGCGCCGCACGCCCGCGACGATGCGCACCTCGTCCGTCTCGATGTTCTGGCGGTTGCCGCGGCCGAAGCCGAGCTTGCGCCGCCGCGCTTGCGCCAGAAGCAGTTGCGCGTCGAGCGCGAGCCCGCTGGGAATGCCTTCGATGATGCCGACCAGCGCGGGACCGTGCGACTCGCCCGCGGTGAGAAAGCGCAACGCGCTCATGCGAACGTCTCCTTCGTCGCCGGTTCGTCGAGCCGCGGTACGACGCCGAACCACTTCTCGAACGTCGCGGCAGCCTGCGCGAGAAACATCGCGGTGCCGGGCACGACACGCATCCCGCGTGCACGAGCATCGGCGAGAAACGGCGTCTCCTCGGGCACGTAGACGAGATCGAACGCAACCGCGCCGCGCGGCGCGTTGGCCGGCAGCAGCGAGCGCTGCAGCTGCCCTTGCATCCCAACGGGCGTGGCGTTCACGTAAACATCGGCGAGCGGTACATCATCGAGCGCGCATGCGAGCGCGCTGAATGGCGCGGCGCTCGCGTCCGCCGGAGCGAGCTCTGCTCGGTCGAACTGCGCCGCAACGGCTGCGGCGCGCGACACGTCGCGCGCTGCGATGACGATGCTAGCCGCGCCGCTGCGGCGTGCCGCCTCCGCGACCGCGCGTGCCCCGCCGCCTGCGCCGAGAACCGCGACGCGCGCGCCGCGCAGTGCGACGCCGTATTGCGCGAGCGCTGCTTCGACCCCGGCGACGTCCGTGTTGTCCGCGACCAGCGAAGCGCCGTCGCGCGTCAGCACGTTCGCCGCGCCGCACGCGCGTGCGGACGGTTCGACGCGGTCGGCGAGCGCGAGCGCGCGCTCTTTGTGCGGCAGGGTCACGTTGCAGCCGACGAAGTCCGGCGCGTTACGCCAGCGCGCGAGCGTCGCGGCGAGATCCTCGGGCAGCACGTCGACCGCTTCGTATGCGAGCGCGATGCCGCACGCATCGGCGAAGCGCGCGAAGAGCGCCGGCGAACGGCTGTGCGACACGGGATGCCCGATCACCGCGGCGCGCGCGAGCGTACTCATGCGACGCGGGCCAGCGCTGAAGCGAAGCCGGGAAACGACACCGCCATGCAGTGCGGATCGTCGAGCAGCACCTCGACGCCGGCGGCGCGCGCCGCGACGGCGAACGCCATCGCGATGCGATGATCGCCTGCGGTGA
>JAXDMB010000008.1:0-2768 GCA_034666325.1 Vulcanimicrobiota bacterium | reverse complement strand
GGAACGCCGGTGATGTCGATGATCGCGTGCGAGCTGCCCGTGGAGACGAGCGTTTCCAGCAGCGATTCCATGACGACTTGCGTGCGCGCCGAGTCGAGCGTGCCGACGAGCGGAACCGCCACGATGCCGTCCCAGATCTTCACGACGGGCGTGGAAAGCTCGAGCAGCTGCTCGGCCTGGTTGGAGATGATCTCCTCGCGGGTTTGCGCGTACGCTTCGAACGTCAGCAGCCCGAGCTCGTCGATCAGCTTGGAGAACGCCGGCACGTCGGCGTAGGACGCTGCATGCTCGTCGTCGATCGCCGAAAGGACGGCGTCGCGCAGCATGAACATGACGACCGCCGTTTCCGACGGCGTGAAGCCTTGGCGTGCGCGGCTTCTGGAGTACTCGGTGAGCATGGCGCGCAGCTCGTCGAGCTGACCGTCGCTTGCCTGGACCGCGCCGTTCGCCACGCCGTCCGCGAGCGCGTCGAGCATCGGGCGGAGCTCCTGCTGCGTTTCGCCCGATGTCCGCCGGCCGCTCGACTTCGCGTTGACCGCGTCGAGCCACCCGCGCAGAATCGCCGGGCGGTGCTCGAAAAGCAGCTCCGCTACGCGCTTGCGTTGCACTTGCGTGTCCATCGTCACGTCATTACACAGCGCAACGGGTCGTCCCGCTGCTGCGCGTCGCGGAATGCAGGGGCGGGCGCTCGCTCCGCGGCGCGTTAGCATTCGAGCGCGCGTGATCGTCGAAACCGAACTGGCGAACATGCTCTGGACTTCGGCCGCGCAGACTGGTTGAATGGCGGTATCCGAGGTCCCTAGACCGGACATCCGATCTCATATCGTATTGAGAAGGAAACCGACGATGTGGCCACTCCCGGAACGGAGCTTACCGCCGCTGTCGCCCGAGGTGCAACGCGCGTTCCAGGCAGCGCAGGCGGACGTGTTCGCCGCCGACCGGCCCGTCGAGACGATTCACCTCTTCGCTGCGCTCGCGGAACAGAGCCCCGAGTTCCGAGCGGTCGTCGACGAGGCGCTCGGCACTGCGGCATACGCACCGGCACTGCTCGGGCGCCTCGTAAGGGATGTTCCGCCCGGCGCGAGCGGTGGCGAACTCCGCGACGACGCGAAACGCGTCATCTTTCGCTGCTCGTCGATCGCGGCGGACGCCGGTGAGGACCGAGCCGGTTGGCGTTCGATGATGGGCGCGCTGCTCACGGACCGCGCGCTCGTGCGTAAGCTGCAAGCGGCTTCTGCGGCGCCGCGACCTCTGGACGTTGCGCTGTGGGACGTTGCCGGCGTTCCGCCGGCGTTGTCCGCGGACGCGAGCTCGTTCGTACGTCGCTTCTCGGAGATCGCGAACCGCCGAACACGCGGCGCGTGCGGTGAGTTCGCCCTCGTGCGCCAGTTTGAATCGCGATTCATCACGGTGGACTTCTTTCCGTCGGCATTCGAGGCGGAAGCTGCGCGCGTCGGTGCGACCGTCCGAGGCACGAGACTCACTGTACATGATGACCGGGCGGACCCATTGCACGTGCAGGTCGTGATGCACGTTGCCGTTTCATGAACTGCCCGTCGATCAGCGGTTTGGTATTCCGAACGAGTATCCGACGCCCAGGAGCGAACGGCCCAATCGCGTCACCGATAAACGCCCCTAGAACGCGGCGAAGATAGCGGACCTAGCGCGGTAATCGCATCGGCCGGCCGGTGCATCGCCGGTGCTCGCTCGGTGAGCGTGGCGAGCGTGAACCGAATGTTCTGGGGCGAACGTTTTGGTAGTTCGGGCGGAACATCGCGGCAGGGACGGTGGTAGCTCGGGCTGGAGGTTCGGAACATGGCGTCGCCTACGTATCAGCAGCGCGTCGATCGGAACGACGATCGTTCGGCGATGCTCGACAAGGTCTATCGTGCGAGGCTCCGGCTTGCGGACTTCGAGAGCAAGTGCGCCGGCGGTGAGGCGCAGATTCGCGCCGCGCAGAACCGGCTCGACTCCATTCCCGTGTACGACCGCGGGTGGATGCTCGAGGTGATCGCCGTTCTCGCGCTCGTGTCGATCACGCTCGAGTGGTATCCGGCGCGCATGATGAGCCTGGTGTTCTTCTTCGCTTCCGCCGTGGAGCTCGTCGCGCTCACCGCCGCGTTTGCCGTCGGCGGGTTCTTGCTCGGGCTCATGCTCGGCGAGCTGCTGCGGCGGCACCGCAAGCCGCAGGCGCACACGCCGCTCGACTGGGTGTTCCTCGTGTGCGCGGTGGTCGCGGCCGGGGCGTTTCTGGCCGTCGGGTATCAGCTGCGGTTCGCGTACGCGCATGCGTCGAGCGATGCCGCCCAGTCGCCCATCGGGCCCGCAGTTCAGGCCGCGGCGCTTACCACGCTTGCGTTCATCGGGATCGTGATCGCCTTTACGTCCGGCTACTACCGGGAGTCGGTCGAGGCGCTGCGCGTGCGGTGGCGGTTGTCGGGGCTGCACTCCGCCGTTCGCCGGAACCAGCGGCATTTCGAAGCGACCCGGGCGGAGCTCGAGGCCGCCGAGCGTGCGTACCGTCTGGTGACCGAGAGCGAAGCCGCCGAGGCCGGGGCATCGCAGACGTCGCAGTACGGCGGCGTGAACGGCGCGGGGCCGGCGAACGCCGCGACGAACGGTGCGGCGCCCACCAACGGCGTCAGCAGCGTTCGCGGCGAGGCGTAGGTTGGCGATACGATCCGGCGTGCGGCGATGCTTCGGGCTCGCCGTGCTGATGGTGTTCGCAGCGTTCGGCGCCGGGTGCGGCAGCGACTCGCAGAGCGCGT
>JAXDMB010000007.1:0-10600 GCA_034666325.1 Vulcanimicrobiota bacterium | reverse complement strand
CGTTTGCCGCGGTGGCGGTGTCGCCGGCGTCACCAGCCTCGAGCGCATCGGCCGTCGCGTCCGCGTCGCCCGCCCCCGCCGCGAGCCCGTGTCCGGCCGGTTGCGCGCCGGCCCCGGCGCCGAAGCCGACGCCGTGCCCGGTCACCGCGTACTGCAGCCCGCTCAACGTCACCGAGTTCGTGACGCGCGCTTCGCCGACGGCCATCGAGGATTGGGGCAAGCTGCTCGTCTGGGCGTTCATCGCGGGCTTCGCCGAGCGATTCGTCCCCGACGTGCTGTCACGGCTGACGGGAGCGCAGTATTCCGTCGGCGGCGACAAGCCGGGCGGCGGCACACCGCCCGTTCCGGGAAACCCGCCGACAGCAGGCGGTAATCCAACCAAAACGCGGCCGGAAGACGACAACCCGCCGGAAAACCCGAACGATCCGAACGCCGGCGGACCGAATCCAGGCGGACCGGATCCGAACGGGCCAAATCCGGGCGCACCAAATCCGGGCGCGGCTAATCCGGGCGCGGCAAATCCGGGGTCTGGTCCGGCGGCGGCGGGGACGCTGCCGAAGAGCGGGGACGGCTCGGGAGCCGGGCCCTAGAGCCGGGCGAGGCGCTCTGCTACGGTTGCGAGCAGACGGTCCGGGCGGTCCACGACGCGCCGCGGCGTTCGATTCGGCTCAAGTCGACGAGCCGCGCGCACGAACCTTGCGTAATCAACGTCCATCGGGGAGCACTTTCGGGAGAACCGCCGTTCCCACCGATCATGTCGCCGCTCGTTACGACGCCTAGTGTTGCAAGTCGCAGGAATCGCCCATGTTCCCATCGCGCCGAAGGAACGTGACGCTCGACGGGTTGCGGCTGTCCGTCCCCGCCTTGTACACCGCGTGCATGCCGTTCAACGACCCGCCGACGAACGTCAATGCCCCGGAACCCGCTGCGTAGGACACCGCACCCGACGTTCCCGCCGAGGTGTAACGGGCGCCGCCCAAGAGCGTGAAGTTCTCGGCCGCCGCCGAGGTGAGCCGGCCGCTGGAATACGTGTAGCACTCGTACTGGCCCGGATGTAACGCGCCGCCGTACTTCGTCTCGTGGTGCATCGCCGCGTACCCGCTCCACGGTGTCGTGCGCGGCGACGCCGCGGGGGCGGTTGCGCGCTGGCCTGGAACGTGACAGCCGCCGGCCAACCCCTCGTCGACGACCGAACGCGAAACGCTTTGCATCCTTCCGCCGCCGGGCGAGTATTCGTTGATGTAGAACAGATCGCACGAGTCGCCCGCGCAGCGCACGATCTTGAACTTCGCACCGGACGAACAGGAGTAGGCTTGACCGTACACGAGCCCGTCGGCGAGCGCCGACGTCAGCGTGCCGGCGAGCGCAACGAGCAGCAACGTGGAGATGAAGATGCCGCGCCGCAGCACGATTCGATACAACGAGCTCATGAATCGCGAGCCTTCGAAGTGGCCGTCCGCTGTCCTGCGTGTCAATCTCGAGCGAGCGCGCCCCTACGCAAGACGGACTAGCCGTTGCGCGACTGCCGTCAGGAGTTGGTCTGCACCGTACTCGTCGTAGTGCGCGCGATCGTAGCATAGCGAAACCCAGCATCGGCCGTCCGCGATCGCGCCGGGCGCGAGGATGGCGGGCTCGCCCGGCGCCACGAGCGGGAACGCGAGCAGCGTGCCCGTCACGCCGACGTTGGTAACCGTCGCCGCCCCGCCGCCGACGTCGTGCGCCGTCAAGGCGCCGGCGCGCGCACGTTCGGCAAGATCGGCGATGCGTACGGAGATGTCGTGGAGCGATGCGTCGCGCGCGTCGGGGACAACCGGGACGACGAGCCCGCCGGGAATCTCGACCGCGACGCCGATGCGATCCGCTTCGAGCGCTTGCGCGAACGCTTTGACGAAATACGCGGTCCACGATGCGCCGCGCCGCTCGATCCCGCTCACGTCGACGAGGCGTGCGCACGAGCCTTGCGCGATCATGGCGCGCGCTTCCGTCATTCGCTCCGCTATCCGGCGGCGCATTGCGGTGAGCCCGCCGCTCGGCGCAGGCGCAGGCGCGGGCGCCTGGACCGGGCGCGACATCGCGGTGTGAACGCCCGCTTCCGCTTCGGCTTCGCCCGCGAAACGCGCGAGCGCCTGACCGACGTCCGCCCGTTCACCTTCGGGGACGAAGATCTCCGCGAGAACGCCGTCGTGCGGCGATTCGACGTCGGTGTTCACCTTGTCGGTCTCGACCGCGAACAACGGCTCACCCTTGCGCACGATATCGCCCGGACGCTTGTACCATGCGGACACGATGCCGTCGACGAGCGTGTCGGCGAGCTTCGGAAACTCAACCTGCATTCTGTGTCACCCGGAGTGTTTCTGTCACCCTGACATGGTTGTCGGGCTGCGGCCTCAGCTTGTCGAAGGGTGCGCCACCACGCTCAACTGCACTCTTGAACGCCGCGAGGAATCGTCCGACATCGGCGCCGTCGACCGCGCGATGGTCCACCGCGCACGCGACGTACGCGCGGCCGTTGCGAACCGCGCCGATGCGAACCGCGGCCGTCTGACCCGGGCGCACGAACGGGATCGCGATGTCGCTGCCGTTCGCGCCGTAGTCGACGAGCGTGATCGTGCCGAGGCCGCGGGCCGGGGCCGCCGGCCCGAGATCGAGGTCTACGACAACGTCCGGGCGCTCGACGATGCCCGTCCACGCGAACGTCGCGTTGCAGCTTGGGAACGCCGTCGCGGCTTGCACCAGCGCGTCGACCGCGACGCGCGTATGCTCCTCGGGGAGCACGACCTCGATGATGCTGGATGCCTGCGGGATGGCGGGATCGTACGCGCGCGCGTGCGCCGCGCCGTGCGAGCGTGACCGTTCGCGCCCGACGAGCCGCACCAATGCGTCGCGAATCGTCGCGCGGTTCGGGAGGACCGCGTCTTCGAGGACGTCGTCGACCGGGATGCCGGGGATGTCCCGCATCGCCACCCGCACCGGCGGCACGTCGAGAACGTCCGCCTCCGCGGCGAGCGCGCACAGTTCTGCGCCCAGCCCCATCGTGATCGTGTCCTCGTGCACCACGCACAGCCGCCGCGTCTTGGTCAACGACGCCAGGATCGTCTCGCGATCCAGCGGCGCGAGGGTGCGCAAGTCGACGACCTCGACGTGGATGCCTTCGCTCGCGAGCGTCTCGGCGGCAGCGATCGACTCGTGCAGCATCATCCCGTACGCGAGCACCGTTGCGTCCGTGCCCTCGCGCGCGATCGCCGCGCGCCCGATCGGCACGACGTAATCGCCTTCGGGCACATGCCCGCGGATCGCGCGATACGTGCGCTTGTGCTCGAGCACCAGGACGGGATCGGGATCGCGCATCGCGGCGATCAGCAAGCCTTTCGCGTCGGCGGGCGTGGACGGCGCGACGACTTTCAGCCCCGGCGCGTGCGCGTAGAACGCTTCGACCGATTGCGAATGATATGGGCCGCCGCGAAAGCCGCCGCCGTACGCGGTCCGCAGCACCATCGGACACGACCAGTCGCCGCCCGTGCGCCAGCGCACCTTCGCCGCTTCGCCGACGAGATGATCCATCGCCGCGTGGATGAAGTCGGCGAACTGGATCTCGGCCACCGGCCGCAAACCGCGCATCGCGAGCCCGACCGAGACGCCGGCGATCACCGTCTCGGCCATCGGCATGTCGATGACGCGCCGCGCGCCGAAGCGCTCCAACAAACCTTCGGTGGCGCGGAAGACGCCGCCCAGCTTGCCGACATCCTCGCCGAGCACGACCACGCGGTCGTCACGCGCCATCTCCTCGCCGAGCGCCTCGCGCACGGCTTCGATCACGGTGAGCTCGCGCACCGCCGTCCGGTCAGGCATACGTGTGATCCGCGACCGTCGCGGGATCGCCCAGCGGCTGCGCTTCGGCCCATTCGGCGGCGTCGACGGCCAGCGCAGCGTTTTCGGCGTCCACCGCCGTCGCGAAGTCCGCGCGGACCAGTGCCCGCGCGCGCAACAGCGGATCGCTGCTTGCGCGCAGCGCGTCGACTTCGGCGCGATCGCGATAGCGCGAGTCGTCGTCGTTGGACGTGTTGGGCATGAAGCGCACGCACGACGCATCGATGAGCGTCGGGCCGCCGCCCGCGCGGGCGCGTTCGATCGCTTCGATCGCGGCCGCGTGCATCGCTTCGACGTCCATCCCGTCGACGGCGACGCCGGGCATACCGTAGCCCGCGGCGCGCGCCACGAGCGTCTCGGTCGCGTACTGGTCTTGGCGCGCGACCGACTGCGTCCAGCCGTTGCGGTGCACCACGAACACGCACGGCAGCTTGTGGATCGCCGCGACGTTCATCGACTCGTGCGCCTCGCCTTTCTGCGCACCGCCGTCACCGAATGCGATCACGGTGACGCTGCCGTCGCCGAGCAGCTGCGAGCCCCACGCGCAGCCGACGCCGTGCGAACAATGATTGGGCTGCGGCCCTTGCTGCGAGAGCACGTGCAACGCGCGCGAGCCGAAGTGCGCGTACGGTTGCCTGCCGTGCGCATTCGGATCGGACGGGCGTGAAAAGAAGCACAGCATCACGTCGCGCGGCGACATGCCGAGCACGAGCAGCGCCGCGAGATCGCGGTAGTGCGGCGCGAGCCAGTCGACACCGGGCTGCATCGCCATCGCGTACCCGACGCCGATCGCCTCGTGCCCGCTGCACGGTACCGCGAAGTGCGCGCGGCCCGCACGCGCGAGCCGCCACATCCGCTCGTCGAGCGCCCGCGCGAGCGAGAGCGCCCGGTACGCGCGCTCTCGCTCTGCCGCATTCAGCACGGAGATTTGCCTCTTCGGAGCTATCGAGCGATCTTGAACTTGCCGTTGTCGACCTGCGTCAGCACGAGCGAGAACACGGAAAGGCCGTTGTGGTCGCCGCCCGACATGCGGAACTGGCCCGTCACGCCGAGATAGTCGGTGTGCTCGAGCGCCGAGCGAAGTTTCTCGCCGTCGGTGCTCTTCGCGCGCTGGATCGCTTGTTTGAGAACGTACACGCTGTCGTACCCGAAGCCGCCGAAGATGCTCACCGGCGCGTCCTTCGGATAGCCCTTGACGAACGCGTCGATGTAGTGCGTGAGCAGCTTCTTCTGCGGATCGTTGTTCGGCAGCGAGTCCGCGACGTTGATCTTCGTGCTCGCGATGAAGCCGCCGTTGAGTGCCGCACCCGCTTGCTGCGGGAACACGCCGGTCGCCGCACCGTCCGAATAATAGATCGGATAGCTCAAGCCCAGCTCGCGGTACGCCTTTATGATGACCGCCGCGGACGGCAGTGTCGTCCACGCGACGATCGCATCGGGGTTCGCCGCCTTGATGTGCGTGAGCTGCGTGGTGGCGTCGCTGGCGCGCGCGTTGATCGCCTCCGCCGCGACCACCTCGAAGCCGAAGTTCTTCCCCGCGTCCTTGAAGTGCGACAGGCCCGTCTTGCCGTAGTCGTCGTCGCGGTAGATCACCGCGACCTTCGTCTGCTTGCGCTTGCGCATGTACTCTTGCATCGCCTGCGCGACGTGGAAGTCGGTGATCGGCATCTTGAACACCCACTGCCGGTCCGCCGTCGGCTGGATCACCTGCGCGCTCGACGCCAGCGAGATCAGCGGCACCTTCGCGGCCTGCGTGAGCGGGATCATCGCGAGCGACGTCTGCGTGAGCGACGAGCCGATGATCGCGACGACGTGCTGATCGAGCAGCTTGCGCGTGTTGTTCACGGCCGTCGTGGGATTCGACTCGTCGTCGAGAATCGTCGCCTGCAGCGGATGGCCGTTCACGCCGCCGGCTTTATTGATCTCGTCGACCGCCATCTGGATGCTGTCGGCTTCAGGTCGCCCGAGCGTCGCGCCGGGACCGCTTTCCGAAACGGTCGCGCCGATGAGATACGGCTCGTTCGCCGCACCCGCGGAACGCGGCGGCGCCGCCGAAACGACCATGAGCGCGGCTAACGTGAGCGCGCCGAGACGAGCGACGGTCGAACGCATCGAATACTTCTCCTTGATGGACATCGGCGTGGGTGTTCTTCGGATGCGCCCGTTCACCCGTGAGACTCGAGGTAGACGCGCCGTGCGGAGCGCGCCAGCTCGTCGGACGTTTCCGTTCCGACGATGCGGCCGCGCTGCATGAGATAGGCGCGCTGGCAGATTCGCGCCGCCAGCCGCAAGTTCTGCTCCACGAGCAGAATCGTTACGCCGCGTTCCGCGAGCCGCGCGAGTGCGCCGAAGTTCTCGGCGCGAACTTTCGGCGCGAGGCCGAGACTCGGCTCGTCCAGCAGCAGCAACTCCGGCTTGGCCATGAGCGCGCGCCCGATCGCGACCATTTGCTGCTCGCCGCCCGACAGCGAGCCGGCGATGGCGTCGCGATAGCGTACCAGTGCGGGGAACAGATCGAACACGTCGTCCAGATCGCGGGCCAGCTCGGCGGACTTCGCGCGGCGCGCGTACGCGCCCATCAGCAGGTTCTCGCGCACGGTGAGCGGCGCGAAGATCCCGCGCCGCTCGGGGACCAGCGCCACCCCGCGCCGCGCGAGCTTCTCGGGCGCGCTGCCCGCCACGTCGGTGCCGTTGACGCGAATGCGCCCGGATTTCGGCGGGACGAGCCCGGTGATCGAGCCGACCAGCGTGGTCTTTCCGGCGCCGTTGGGCCCCACGATCGCCACCGTCTCGCCTCGCCCCACCGTCAGGCTGACGTCCCACAGCACTTGCACGCGGCCGCGGATCGTCGACACGTTCTCGACCTCGAGCACCGGCACGGCGCCGCCTTGCGACTGCGACTGGGACTGCGTCATTCCAGCTCGTCCCCGATGTACGCGTCGATCACCACCGGGTCCGCAGCGACGGTTTGCGGCGCGCCCTCGGCGATCTTGCGCCCGTGGTCGAGCACCACCACCCGGTCGGCGACGGCCAGCAGCTCGCCCACGGCGTGCTCCACCAGCAGCACCGCCACGCCGTCGGCACGGGCTGCGCGAATCGACGCGACCACCGCCTCGACCTCGTCCGGATTCAGCCCGGAGAGCGGCTCGTCGAGCAGCAGCACCGTCGGCGCGACGGCCAGCGCGCGGGCCAGCTCCAGCAGCCGTTCCTCACCGAACGCGAGCGACTCGGTGGCCCGGGCCGCCATCGCCGCAATGCCGGCGCGCTCGAGGATCGCGTCGGCCCGCTCGCGCAGGACCGCCTCCGTGCGGCGGCGCCCGGCGCTTCCGAGGCCGCTCGGGACGAGCTCGCGGTACGGCGCGGGCGGGTACGTCCCGCCGAACTCGCGCGCCGCGACGGCCACTTCGATGCTTTCGCGCACCGTGAGGCCCCAGAACATCACCGGCGTCTGGAACGTGCGCGTGACGCCGAGCGCCGCGACGTCTTCGACGGCGCGCCCGGTGAGCTGCGTCCCGGCCAGCGACACGCCGCCGGCCGTCGGCCGCTGCACGCCGCTGATCACATTGAACAGCGTCGTCTTCCCGGCGCCGTTGGGACCCATCACGCCGAGCACTTCGCCGGTGTGCGTGTCGAACGTCACGTCGTCAACCGCGACGACGCCGCCGAACCGCACGGTCACGCCGCGCACCGCGAGCGTCGCGGTGGCCGGCCGCGGCGCCGCCGCCGTCACGCCCGCCGCACCGCGCGCCCGAGCAGCCCCTGCGGGCGCAGCACGAGCACGAGCACGAGGATCAGGAACCCGACCGCTTCTTCCCAGCCCGTCGAGAAGAGGCCGCCCGCGAGCTTGGTGACGATGCCGAGCACGAAGCCGCCCAGCAGCGCGCCCGGCAGGCTCTCGAGCCCGCCCAGAACCGCCGCGACGAAGCCGGCGAGACCGAACGTGAGCCCCATGTCGTACGTCGCGCTGGTGATCGGCGCGATGACGACGCCGCCGAGGCCGCCGATCGCCGCGGCCACGACGAAGCTCCAGAACGCGAACGTGCGCAGCGGGATGCCGAACGTCGACGCGATCGGCGGGTTCGCGACGGCCGCGCGCACCGCGGTGCCGACATACGTGTGCCGGAAGAACAGATAGAGCGCACCGAACACCATGACGTCCGTGAGCAGCACCCACATCGCCTGCGGCGGGAGCTTGCCGCCGAGCACGGTCACCGCGTTGCCCGCGGTGAACGCGTTGAGGCTGAGCGGATTGGTGCCCCACACGAACAGCCCGAGCCCGCGCAGCGCGACGTCGAGCCCGAGCGTGATGAAGATCAGCGTGACGCCGGTCGCGGCGCGCGCGGGGCGGATCGCGAGCAGGTACGACAGCGCGCCGGTAGCGGCCGCGGCGAGCACCGCGATGCCGGCCGCTTCGAACGCGGGCATCCCCGCGGTCGCGAGCGACGCCGCGGTCATCGCGCCGATCATCGCGAACTCGCCCTGCGCGAAATTGATGATTCCCGTGACTTGGTAGATCAGCACGAAGCCCGCCGCGACGAGCGCGTAGATCGCGCCCACCACGACGCCCGCGAGAACGTATTGCCAAATCGACTCGATCATGCGCGCCGCGCCTCGCTGAACCGGCTGGTGATCCCGCGCGGCAAGTAGATCAGCATCGCGATCAGGATGATTCCGAAGAAGAACGACTGGAAGTCGCCGCGCGCGCTCGGCAGCACGAGCGGAACCGTCGTCTGCAAGAGCTGCCGCAGCGCGACGACGACCGCCGCGCCGATCACCGCGCCGGAGAGGCTGCGAATGCCGCCGATCACCGACATCAGCACGAAGTTCACCGACAGCAAGAAGTCGAACCCGCTGGGATCGATGTACGACGCCTGCGACGCGTACACCGCGCCCGCGATGCCGGCGTACACCGCGCTGAGCACGAACGTCTGCCGCTTCAGGCGCTCCGCGTCGACGCCCAGCACCTGCGCGCCGAGTTCGCCCGCGGAGATCGCGACGAGCGAGCGCCCGAAGTTCGAGCGCACGATGTTGCCGGCGAACCACAGCCCGGCCGCGACGAGCGTCCAGGCCAAAACGGCGTACGCGGGCTGGCCGAATTGATACGACCCGAGCGCGAAACCGGGGATGTCCTTGAATCCGGACGACCCGCCGATGAACTCCCACTGGTTGAAGACGACGTTGATGACGATGCCCAGCGCAAGGGTCGCGAGCGCGAGCAGGTTCTCGCGCAGTCGCAGCGCGACGAAGCTGAGCACGTACGCGACGAATCCGGCGAGAATGGCGCCCGCGATCATGCCGGCCCACGGCGTCAGACCGAGCTTGACCGCGAGCGCCGCCGACGTGTACGCGCCGATCCCGAAGAACGCCGCTTGGCCGAGCGACACTTGCCCCGCGTAGCCCATGAACAGGTTCAGCCCGATGGTCACCAGTGCGTACAGCCCGATCTGCGTGAGCAGCCCGGTGTAGTACGACGGAAGAAACCAGACGAACGCGGCGACGAGCGCGAGCAGCACGAGCCCGATCCGGCCGTACACGAACATCCTTTCCAGCGAGCCGAGCGAGAGGAGAACGCGGTTTCCGTCCGGATTCTCCCCGGCCGATGCCTCAATACCTCCCGCCGCGCCTCGCCACGGCGGCCGATCTCGACACCATCGTGCACCATCGCGTGCGCATGTTTGCGGCGATGGGGTTCGCGAGCGACGACGGCTTCGCGGCCCTCGCGCGGGCAAGCCGGACGTGGTTCGCCGCCGCGCTCGCCGCCGGCCGCTACATGGGCTGGCTGATCGCGCGAGCGGATGCGCTGGACGCGATCGCCGCCGGCGCGGGAATGCTGCTGCACGACTGGCCGCCGGGAATCCGCGATAGCGGCACGACGCGCGCGTACATCCTCAACGTGTACACGGAACCGGAACATCGCGGGCACGGCCTGGCAACGCTCGCAACACGCGCCGCAATCGACGAAGCAGCCCGGCGCGAAATCCGGGTGGTGGCGCTGCACACAAGCGAGGAAGGCCGAACGATCTACGAACGCCTAGGCTTCGAAGAAACAAACGAGATGCGCCTGCTGCTGGACCATGGCATCGGATAGAACAATAGATGGGGAAAAGGTTTCCAGGGCCAACGCGGCAATATTTTGATAACATTTCGGCAACAAACGGATCGTTGTATGGGCGCGCAGAAAACGTCGCCCATGGATTGTCGCCGTCGTCCGTTTTATCCCAAGAAACGGATGATTCTGATGTGTGATTTCGATCGGGGCGGCTTCGTAGCACCTGAGATGGTGAAACGGCGGCGTGTGGTCGTGCTACGCGTGTTTGAAGCAATAGCGCTCGTCGTGCCGCTGAGCGCCACGAAACCGCTTCGGCTGCAACGATATCATGCCGAACTCGAACCAGCCGGTTATCGGTCCATTACCGTTCCGGTTTGGGCAAAAGCAGATACCACGAGTGACGTCTCTCTTGATCGGCTCGACCGCGTCCGCGTGCACGGAAGAAATCATACCGAGCGGCTCGGTGAACTGGATTTTATGCGAGTCCTCATTGCCGTCGCCGATGCGACCGGGACTGCCGCCTTGACGGTTGCCGTCCGGTGATGTAGGATACGGTCGTCCCCCGCGAAAGCGGGCTTGAGGGCTCCGTACCATCGGAGCCCACGTCACATTGAGAGGGAGGCTTCGCCTGCCTCTTTTTTAGTGACCAGACCATGCATAGAGCGCGTCTGGTTCATGCTCTTC
>JAXDMB010000006.1:0-5198 GCA_034666325.1 Vulcanimicrobiota bacterium | reverse complement strand
CGAGCACGACATGGCGCCGAACATCATCCACCTCGTCCTCGCGCGGCTTCCGGGCGCGCCCGAAGGCACCAAGGGCATCTCGATGTTCATCGTGCCCAAGGTGCTGGTGAACCCGGACGGCTCGCTCGGCGAGCGCAACGACGTGAAGTGCGCCGGTATCGAGCACAAGATGGGAATCAACGCGAACCCCACCTGCACGTTGAACTACGGCGAGAGCGGCGAAGGCGCGATCGGCTATCTGGTCGGCGAGGCGAACCGCGGGCTCGAGTACATGTTCGTCATGATGAACGCCGCGCGGTTCTCCGTCGGCGTGCAGGGTCTGGCGATCGCGGACCGCGCGTACCAGCACGCCGTGCAGTACGCCAAGGAGCGCATCCAGTTCCGCGATGCGGCGTCGCGCGATCCCAAGCCCGTCGCGATCATCAAGCACCCCGACGTGCGCCGCATGCTCTTCACGTGCAAGGCGAACATCGAGGCGATGCGCGCGCTGGCGTACGTCACCGCGGCCTCGCTCGACTACGCGCACAAGTCCCCGGACGAAGCGGTCCGCAAAGAGCACAAGGCGTTCGTCGAGCTGATGATCCCGGTCGTCAAGGGCTGGCTCACCGAGAACGCGCAGACCGTCGCCTCGACGGCGCTGCAGGTGTTCGGCGGCATGGGCTACATCGAAGAGACCGGCATCGCGCAGCAGTACCGCGACGTGCGCATCACGACGATCTACGAAGGCACCACCGGAATCCAGGCGCTCGACCTCGTCGGCCGCAAGCTCGTGCGCGACATGGGCGCGAGCGCGACCAAGGTCATGAAGCAGATCGGCAAGTTCGCCAAGGAGCTGGAAGCGTCCGACAACGCCGACGTGAAGGCGCTCGCGCAACCGCTGTCCGACGCCACCAAGGCGCTCGGTGAGACCGCGCAGTTCATCGGCATGACGGCGATGGGCGACCTGCACAAGGCGTTCGCGAACTCCGTGCCGTTCCTGAACTTCTTCGGGATCGTCGCGGGCGGCTGGCAGCTGTTCCGCGGCGCGAAGATCGCGGCGGAGAAGCTCGCGAGCGGCGACAACGACCCGTTCTACACCGCGAAGATCCAGACCGCGACGTTCTACGCGCACAACGTCCTCTCGCAGGCGGCGTATCTGCAGAAGCAGATCACCGAAGGCTCGGGCGACGTCATGGCCGGCACGGACGAGATCTTTGAAGTCGAGCGCCGCGCGCTCGTCACCGCGTGATGATGGTGATGGAGCGAGCGCAGCACAATAGTGAATCGAAAGGAATGTCGTTGCGAGCTCGGGCTGGGGGCCCCGCACATCGTGCGGGGGGCGCGCAGCCTGGGGCGGAGCGCCTTTAAACCATGAGCAACACCACGACGCCTCAGCGCGTGAAGTCGACGGACCTCGGCGACGGGATCCGTCTCATCACGCTCGACAATCCTCCGGTCAACGCGCTCTCGTACGCGCTGTCGGCCGAGCTCGTGCCGCTGATCGAAGCGGCGGCGGGCGATGCGTCCGTCACGACGATCGTGTTCACCGGCGCGAACGGCATCTTCAGCGGCGGCGCGGACGTGAACGACTTCACGACCGTTCCGACCGCCGACACGAAGACCGTGCGCAGCGTGATCGAAGCGCTCGAGAAGACGGACAAGACCCTCGTCGCGGCGATCGACGGCAACGCGCTGGGCGGCGGCTTCGAGCTCGCGCTCGCGTGCGACTATCGCGTCGCGACGGCGAAGTCGCGCGTCGGCCTGCCGGAGATCAAGCTGGGCCTGCTGCCGGGCGCCGGCGGAACGCAGCGCCTGCCGCGCCTGATCGGCGCGAACGACGCGCTGCAGATCATGCTCAAGGGCGACATGGTCAAGGCGCCGGACGCGCTCGCGAAGGGCATCCTCGACGAGGTCGACGGCGCCGACGTGATCGAGACGGCGAAGAAGTACGCCGCCAAGCCGAAGCGACGCATCTCGGAGAAGAAGGCGGAGCTGGGCGTCGCCAACCTCGGGCTGTTCGCGACGCCGTTCGTCGTCGCGCAAGCGCACATGATGGTGCCGCCCGAAGAGAACGGCGGCTACGCGGCGCACAAGCTGATCGACGCGGTTCAGGCGGCGATCGACCTGCCGTTCGAGCGCGGCTGGGCGCGCGAACTGCGCCTGTTCATGGAGCTGGTGCAGTCGAAGCCGTCGGCCGCGCTGCGCCACGTGTTCTTTGCGGAGCGCGAGCTCTCCAAGGTTCCGGGGCTTCCGAAGAGTGAGCCGGTGGAGATCAAGACGGCGGGCGTCATTGGCGCCGGCACGATGGGTACCGGCATTGCGATCGTGTTCGCCGAGGCCGGCATTCCGGTGACGATCATCGAGACCAAGGATGAGGCGGTCGACAAGTCCCGCGAGATGATCTTCGGGATGTTCAAGTACCAAGTCGACAAGGGCCGTCTCACGCAAGAGGACGCGTGGAAGCGCGCTAACTCGATTGCATTCGAAACCGATTATTCGGCGCTGAGCGACGCGGATATCGTGGTCGAGGCCGTGTTCGAGTCGATGCCCGTGAAGAAAGACGTCTTCGCGAAGCTCGACGCGGCCACCAAGCCCGAAGCGATCCTCGCCTCGAACACGTCCACGCTCGACATCGACGAGATCGCGTCGGCGACGAAGCGTGCTGACAAGGTGCTCGGCCTGCACTTCTTCGCGCCGGCCAACATCATGAAGCTGCTGGAAGTCGTGCGCGGCAAGGAGACGTCGCCGCAGACGCTCACCACCGGCATCGCGCTGGGCAAGAAGCTGCGCAAGGTCGCGGTCGTGTCCGGCAACGCGTTCGGGTTCATCGGCAACCGCATGCTCTTCGAATACGAAGCGCAAGCGGTGCAGTTGGCAGAAGAGGGCGTGAGCCCCGCGCGCATCGACGCGGTGATCAAGGACAAGTTCGGCTTCGCGATGGGGCCGTTCGCGGTCGCCGACCTCTCGGGACTCGACGTCTACAACTTCATCTCGCAATCCGAGCACGGCACCCCGCTCGGCCGCATTCCGATCATCGCGAAGCTGGTGGAACAGGGCCGTCTCGGCCAGAAGTCCGGCGCGGGTTTCTTCAAGTACGACAAAGCCGTCGGCAAAGGCCGCCAAGCGATTCCGGATCCGGACGTCGAGCAGCTCATCGCGCAGCTCGCGAAGGAAGCGGGCATCGCGCAGAACCCGAACGTGACGGATGACGAGATCATCGCACGCTGCACGCGCGCGCTCGCGGACAGCGGCGCGGAGCTCGTGCGCACCGGCGTCGCGCTGCGGCCCGGCGACGTGGACATCGTGTGGATCTACGGCTACGGCTTCCCGCCGCATCACGGCGGCCCGATGTGGTACGCGCAGAACGAAGCCGCCCTTCGACAAGCTCAGGGTGACCAGAATCCCGGGACAACGAACACGCAGACCAAGGAGTTGACTCATGCCTGAGGCGGCGATCGTCTCGGCCGCGCGCACGCCCATCGGGCGCGCGTTCCGCGGCGCGTTCAATCAAACGCACGGTGCGACCATGGCGGGCCACGTGATCTCGCACGCGATCCAGCGCGCCGGCGTCGATCCGGCGGAAGTCGAAGACGTGGTCGTCGGCACGGGCCTGCCCGAAGGCGCGACGGGGCACAACATCGGCCGCGTCGCAGCGCTCCGCGCCGGTCTCCCGCGCAGCGTCGCCGGCACGACGATCAACCGCTACTGCGCGTCGGGTCTGCAAGCGATCTCGACGGCGTCGCACCGCGTGATCGTGGACGGCGCCAAGGTGATGGTCGCAGCCGGCGTCGAGTCGATCTCGCTCGTGCAGAACGACATGAACATGCACGAGTTCACCGAGCCGTGGGCGTTGCGCCACGAGCCGAGCCTCTACATGCCGATGCTGCAGACGGCCGACTTCGTCGCGAAGAAGTACAAAGTCTCGCGCGAAGTGCAGGACGAGTACGCGCTGCAATCGCAGCAGCGCGTCGCGGCGGCGCAGGCGGCCGGCAAGTTCGACGCGGAGATCGTCCCGCTGCCCACATGGAAGTACGAGCAGGACAAGAACACCAAGGCGTTCCGCGAAGAGCAGGTGACGCTGACGAAGGACGAGGGCAATCGTCCGGACACGACGCTCGAGGGACTGCTGTCGCTCAAAGGCGTGCTGTCGAAAGAGTCGTCGATCACGGCGGGCAATTCGTCGCAGTTGAGCGACGGCGGCGCGGCGGTCGTCATCATGGACGCGGACGAAGCGCGCAACCGCGGCATCAACCCGCTGGGCTTCTACCGCGGCATGGTGGTGCGCGGCTGCGATCCCGGCGAGATGGGCATCGGCCCGGTGTTCGCGGTGCCGGACCTGTTGAAGCGCCACGGCCTCACGGTGGACGACATCGGCTTGTGGGAGCTCAACGAGGCGTTCGCCGTGCAAACGGTCTACTGCCGCGACACGCTGGGCATCCCGAACGAAAAGTTCAACGTGGACGGCGGCGCGATCTCGATCGGCCACCCGTACGGCGTGAGCGGCGCACGCATGGTGATGCACGCGCTGATCGAAGGCAAACGCCGCAACGAAAAATACGTGGTGATCACGATGTGCATCGGCGGCGGCATGGGCGCCGCAGGCCTGTTCGAGGTGAACCTCAACTAGCGGCGCAAGCCCGCAATAGAAAGCAGAAGGCGCCTGATATAGGCGCCTTCTGCTTCGGCGGTCGTAACACAGTCCGGCCGGCGAACCGATCGCTGTCGGGCATCTCCTTGCGGAAACCCCCTCGGGAAATTGTTGGCCCGCCGAGGGCCTCACCCGGACGACAGTCTACCATCGCCGCCGGGCCTCGTCAACATTCAACTTCTCGAGCGGTTCGGATAACCGAGAAATACGAGAATCCCCGTTGCGCCGGCCGTCGAGCGAACCGGCTTTCGGAAAAGCTGTCACAAAAGCCATGCTGTCGGTTGCAATTGCGACGGCCGTGTATGACGTTACGCCGGACGTTGTATCCCGGTACGCCGCGAAATAGTGGCGCTTCACCGCGATGTCGTTCGTCCGGTGGAGCCGGTCCCAGACCTCGATCGGGTTCGAAAGCGTGGCTCGAACCAAAGCCAGCATACGCGCCGCGGGGTGCTCTTCCCACGCTGATGTAGGAGTACACGCGATCACGCGGCATCTCGAACGCGGAACACACCCTTGATACACGAGGAATCGTATACGGCGATCTGGATGTGCGTCTTCTCTGCGAAGTCGG
>JAXDMB010000005.1:0-11989 GCA_034666325.1 Vulcanimicrobiota bacterium | reverse complement strand
CCAGAATGCGATCGGCGAGCGGTCCGCGCGGAACGATCACGAGCGACGCGCGAACGTTGGCGAGGCTGCCGCGCGCGAGCCCGTCCGGCAGCGGAACGACGCCGCCGTCCGCGCGCAGCGTCGCGGCCGTTATGTCGTCACGGTCGGCTCCCCCGGCGGCCGTCGTCTCGAGCGCGAGGTCGAGCGCGTCGGCGAACGCCGCGGCGCGGCGGACGAACGGCTCGTGATCGCCGTTGCCGGTCACCACGGCGAGCGCGGTGGACACTTTGCTCGGCGCGATGACGGGCACCGTGAGATCGTCCACGACGCGCAGCAGCAGCTCGCGCATCATCGCGAGGTTCTTCGGCTGGAACAGGCCGGCAGCCGCGCGCTCGACGTCCTCATCGCGCACGACGCGCCCCGTGCGCAGACGCGATTCCAGAATCGACGGCGCGATGTCGAGCGCCACCACGCGGTCGGCCTTGCGAAGGAACGACAGCGGCACCAGCTCCCGGATCGGATAGCCGACGATGCGCTCCGCGACGGGCGCGACCGAGTCGAGGTGCATCACGTTGAACGCACCCAGCACCGACTTGCCCGCCGCGCGCAGCGCGAGCGCGTCCTGCCAGCGCTTGGCGTTATGCGCACCCGCCGGATTACCGTGGGCGAGCTCGTCGAGCAGGATCGTTTCGTAGTCGCTAGCGAGCGCGGCGTCGAGGTCGAAGTCCTCCACAATGGTTCCGGCGGCGTCGAACCGTCGCGGCGGAATGCGCGCAAGCGGCGCGGCGAGCGCTTCGAGCTGCGGCCGGTGCTTCGTCTCGATCCACCCGATCGCGACGCGGCGCCCCGCTTTCGCCTCACCGAGCGCATCGGACAGCAGACGATGCGTCTTGCCCGCGCCGGGCGCGCCGCCGAGATAGATCGTGAGCTTCGGCGCGAATCCGAGCTCCGCCAGCAAGGCGGCTGCGTCGGACCGTTCTGCGTCCCGCACCTGTGATCGTTCGCAGGGCGCGTTGCCGGTTCCCCGAAGCGGTGAACGTGCGCTCGCGAGTCGTCGCCGCAGCAGCGTTCGCGCTGGTGCTCGCGACGTTTCTTGTCGACTCGATAACGCCGCAGACGCTGGTCGTCGCAATCGTTCTCGACGTGGCCATCGTTCTCGCGGCGCTCACGGAGAGCCGGCGGCTGACGACCGCGCTCGTCGCTGCCGCGCTGACGGCGGACATCACGGCGGCGCTGATCAACGCCGCGCGCGACGGCTACCGCTGGGATCCGATCGGCGTCGGCGACCGGCTGCTGTCGATGCTCTCGATCGTGCTCGTCGGTTATCTCAGCACCGCCGTGCAGGAGCGTGCGGAGCGCGTGGGCCGGCTCGCCGCACAGGAAGCGCGCGTGCGGCGTGAAGCGACGCTCGCGGCCGCCGCGGATCGCATGCGGACGTCGCTTTCGCCGGATCTCGTGCGGTCGGCGATCGTCCGCGAAGCGCTGCGCGCGCTCGACGCCACCGCGGCGTATTGGTATCCGAGCGGCGGGAGCGGGGACGTGCTGGTGGCGCGCGGCGGCTCGGACGACGTGGAGTGGCTCGCCGAAAAGCCGGCGCCGGAAGTGCTCACGCTCGTGCACCGCGCGGCGGACGGCGGCACCGTGGCGGTCGTGCAGGGCGCCGATCCCGTCGGGCGCTTCGTGCTCGACCGTCTGCACGCGCGAAGCGCGATGGCGTTGCCGCTGGCGGACCGCGACACGCCGTTCGGCGTGCTCATCGTCGTGTCGAATCTGGAGATCCCGGGCGACGGCTCCGTGCAGAACGCGCGCAGCTTTTCGACCGCCGCGGTGAACGCGTTGAGCCAAGCGCGGCTGTTCGCGCAGCTCGCGGAACGCAACACCGCGCTTGACGAGCGGCAGGACGTGATTCGCGATCTCGTCTACGCGCTCTCGCACGACCTGCGCACGCCGCTCGCCGCGCTGTCGATGACGCTGCGCCAGGCCGCCGGCGGCGCGTACGGCGCGCTTCCGCAACGCTACGAAACGGTTCTGCGGCATAGCTTGGTGTCGATCGACGATCTCATGGGGCTCGCGGAGACGCTGCTGATCGTCGCGCGTTTCGAAAGCGGAGACCGGCCCGCGGAGCGCGCGCTCGTGGACGTCGCCGCGGTCGCGCGTGAGATCGGTTCGGAGCTGCACGCGATGGCGGACGCGCGCGGCGTCGCGCTCGTCGTCAACGCGGAAATGCAGGCGACGGCGCGCATCTCGCGCGGCGATCTCAAGCGCGCGGTCGCGAATCTCGTCGCGAACGCGGTGCAGCACACGCCGGGCGGCGGAACCGTCGAGCTGCGCCTCGCGAGCGCGCGCGACACGATCGACGTCGTGGTGACGGACGACGGCTACGGCATGGACGAGCGCGCGCGCCGCACGCTGTTCGAGCGGTTCTCGACGCCGTCGCGCCCGGGCGGCGGGACCGGACTCGGCCTGTACATCGTGCGCCGGATCGCCGAGGAAGCCGGTGGCAAGGTCGCCTACGCCCCAAAGGAGCCGTGCGGTTCGGTGTTCACGCTAACGCTGCCGCGGACGAGCGGCGGCGCGTTATGAGGCGCTCGTGCCAGGGTAGCAGCACCTTGGTTTTGCCGCGCCCGAGGACCGCGAATGATCGATCGAACCATTGCGCCCGTGAGAAAACCAGCGCCGCCGCGCGCACCGACGGGCATCACGGGCTTGGACGAGGTCCTGCACGGCGGATACGTCACGCGCCGCACGTATCTCCTCACCGGTCCGCCCGGCGGAGGCAAGACGACGATCGGTTGGCATTTTCTCACCGCGGGAGTCGCCGCTGGTGAACGCGTTCTGTTCATCACGCTGGGCGAGTCCGAAGCCGAACTGATCGAAAACGCCGAGTACTCCGGATTCGAGACGCGCGGCGTCACGTTCTGCGATCTGAGCCCGACCGCCGACCTTTTCGAAGACGCGCGGTCGTACGATATCTTCCCCGCGTCGGAGGTCGAGCTCGAACCCACGACGCAGCGGCTCATGCAAGCCGTGCGAGACACGCGGCCGGCGCGCGTGTTCATCGACTCCATGACCGCGCTGCGCTATTTGTTCAAAGACTCGGCGGAGTTCCGCCGGCAAACGCTGGCGTTTCTGCGCTACATCAAAGAGCAGGGCGGTTGCGTGCTCATGACGTCCGAGGCGAGCGACGACGCGCCGGACGACGACTTGCGCTTCCTGTCGGACGGCGTCATTCAAGTGGGGCCGAGCGAACGCGCGCGCATCCTGTCGGTCGCGAAGTTCCGCGGCTCGGACTACCGGCCCGGCGAGCACACGCTGCGCTTGGACGCCGCGGGCGCCACGGTGTATCCGCGCCTGATGCCCGATGCGTACAGCGAGAATTTCAAAGCGGACCGCCTGGGCTGGGGCATCCCCGAGCTCGACGCGATGTCGCACGGCGGCTTGGAGCGCGGTACGGTCACGCTGATCTCAGGTCCGAGCGGGGTGGGAAAGACGACGCTCGGCGCGCAGTTCATGAAAGCGGCGGCGGCCTGCGGCGAACGGTCCGTGATCTACACCTTCGACGAGCGCGCCGCCACGCTGACCGAGCGATGTGAAAGCGTCAACATCCCGGTGACGGAGATGATCGATGCCGGGAGGCTGGCCATCGTGGCCGTGGAGGCGCTGAAGTTCTCATCCGACGAGTTCGCCAACCTGGTGCGGCGCGATGTCGAGGACAACGGTACCAAGATCGTCATGATCGACAGCATCAGCGGGTATCGCATGTCGGTGTCCGACGAGGCGCTCAACGAGCGGCTTCACGCGCTGTGCCGCTATCTGCAAAACGTCGGGGTCACCGTGATCCTGATCAACGAGCTGCTCAATATCGCGGAGTTCAAGATCACCGACGTCGGCATAACGTATCTGGCCGATAACGTGATCCTCATGCGGTATGTCGAACGGCGCAACGGCGCATATGCCGAGATGGGCCGGGTCCTCGGCGTGCTCAAGAAGCGGCTGAGCGGCTTCGAGACGACGATGCGGAGCTTCGAGCTCACGCCCGCCGGCGTGGTCATCGGCGCGCCCGTCGCGCACATGGCAGGGTTGCTCGGGAACTCGCACGACGTTGCCTCGGAAGCGCCGTCTAACTGCCGATGAGCCGTATCGTCGTCCTTTTCGCCAACCGCGAGAACCGCGCGCTGCTCGCGCAGGTGCTCGTCCCGCAGTACGAGGTGACGCTCGATCTGCCGGCCGCGACGGAATCCGATGAGGACGGGATCGACGTCGATCTGATCATCGCCGACGGCTCGTCGCTCACCGCGAACGCGACGCGCATCGCGGCGGAGCGCCAGCGAAGCGAACCCGTGGTCGTACCGGTGCTGCTGCTCAGCGACCGGCGCAGCGTCGCCGTCATGCCCAAAGACATGTGGCGAATCGTCGACGACGTCGTGCTGCGGCCGCTGGAGAAAGCGGAGATGCGGGCGCGCGTGGAGAGTTTGATTCGCGCGCGCCGGCTGTCGCAAAAGCTCAAGAGCGTATCGCACGCGTACCGCCACGAGCGCCGCGTGGCGCAACGGTTTCAAAAAGCCGCGCTGCCTCGCACGCTGCCGCGCGTGCCCGGGATGGCGTTCGGTGCGTTCTACCGGCCGGGCACGGACGAGGCGCAGGTCGGCGGCGACTGGTACGACGCTCTGCAGCTTCCGGACGGGCGCGTGATGGTGTCGATCGGCGACGTGTGCGGCTCCGGCTTGGACGCCGCCGTCGCGATGGCGAGCGTGCGGCAAGTGTTTCGCGGCGCGGCGCACATCAACCCCGATCCCGTGACGCTGCTCGACGCCGCGCACCGCACGCTCCATTCCGAAAACCCGGAAAGCCTCGTCACGGCGTTCGTCGGCGTGTTCGACCCGGTGACGTCGCTGCTGATCTACGCGTCGGCGGGCCATCCCAGACCGCTGCTGCGAGCCGCCGGCGGGGACATCATCGAGCTAGAGTCGACCGGCGGACCGCTGGGCCTTCCGTTCGACGTCGAGCGCTCGTCGAACACGGTCGAGATGCCGGTCGGATCGCTCCTCGTGCTCTACACCGACGGCCTCACCGAGGCGACGCGCGATCCGCTGGCCGGCGAAGCGGCGCTGCGCAGCGCGCTGACGAGCCGCTCGGTGCTCGAGGCGCCCAATGTCGCCCTCGCGATCAACGACGCGGTACTCGCCGACGCCGCGCGGGACGACGTCGCGGTGCTAACGGTGGCGCACGTCGCGCGCGACGTCGCGAAGGAGCGGCTCGTGCACTGGTCGTTCGACGCGCGCGACGCCGACGCCGCGCGCGACGTGCGCAGCGAGTTCGTCGGAGAGCTCAAACGATTCGATCTCAACGAGAACGGGTTGTCCGGCGCCGAGCTCGTGTTCGCGGAGCTCCTCGGCAACGTCGTGCGCTACGCGCCCAAGTGGGTGGACGTCACGCTGGATTGCAGCGGTGCGTCGCCCGTGCTGCACGTGCTCGACAGCGGGCCCGGCTTCCGGCACCTTCCCAAGCTGCCGGAAAACGCGCTGAGCGAGCATGGCCGCGGGCTTTTCATCGTGTCGCGGCTGACCGAAGAGTTCCATGTGACGCGCCGCCCGCACGGCGGCAGCCACGCCCGTGCAGTGCTCCCGCGCCCGAAGATTAACACGCGTTAAACCGCACTTAACACGCCCTTAGGGATGGCGTGGCACGCTCGAAGCCGTGAATATCTCTCTGAAAGGACGCGCCGCGCTCGCGGCCACGCTCCTCGGCTTTTCGGCCGCCGCCACGTCCGTGCCGGCGTTCGCCGACACGACGATCACCATCGCGGGCTCCACCGCGCTGCTGCCGCTGGTGAAGGACGCGGCCGCCGCGTACCAAGCCGCGCATCCCGACGTGAAGATCAACGTGTCGGGCGGCGGCTCGGGCACGGGGATCAACCAGGTCGCCGCCAAGGCGATCGACATAGGCGACTCCGACATCCTCGCGCCGTCCCATCCCGAGTTGCACGACAACCGCGTGGCGGTCGTCGGCTTCGCGGTGATCGTGAACTCCGGCGTGACGGTGAAGAACCTCTCGAAGAAACAGCTTCAGGACATCTTCTCGGGCAAAGCGGCGAATTGGAAAGACGTCGGCGGCAGCGATCAGAAGATCGTCGTGGTCAACCGCCCGCGCAACTCCGGCACGCGCGCCGTGTTCGCCAAGACGCTGATGGGCAGCGTGCCGATCAGCGAGAGCGGGCTCACCGAAGACGCGACCGGCACGGTGGTGAGCGTCGTGAAGCAGACGCCGGGCGCGATCTCGTACGCCGCGCTCAGCGGCACGCGCGGCAGCGGGCTCACGGAGCTGTCGATCGACGGCGTCGCGCCGGCCGACGACAACATCGTCACCGGCAAGTACCCGGTGTGGTCGTACGAGCACATGTTCACCAACGGGCCGCCCACGGGCGAGATCTCGCGCTTCATCGCGTTCGTTCAGGGCCACGGCGAGCTGGTTCGCAAGGACGGCTTCATCCTGATTCGCGACATGAAGGTCAAGGAGACCGACCGCTAGAGCGCGCTCCGGCCCGAACATTAAGGCGCCTTAATCCGCAGTTAACCTGCGCTTAGGATTCGCTTGGGACGATGGCGCCGTCAGGGTGTTGCCGCGTCGTCGTCTCGTATCGGAGGAGTTCTCGGTGAAGCGGAAGCCCGCGCGGGCGGCACTGCACCTCGGCGTCGCGCTCGCGAGCATCGCGCTCGCCGCGTGCTCGTCGTCCTCCAAGACCCAGGACGCGGGCACGTCCGGTCCCGGCAGCGGAACGATCACCGTCGCCGGCTCGACGGCGATGCTGCCGCTCGTGAAGGACGCGAGCGCGGCCTACCAAGAGCAGCACAAGAGCGTGAAGATCAGCGTGTCGGGCGGCGGCTCGGCGACCGGGATCAACCAGGTCGCCGCGAAGGCGATCGACGTCGGCGACTCGGACATCACCGCGCCGAACCATCCCGAGCTCGTCGACCACCGCGTCGCCGTGGTCGGCTTCGCCGTCATCACGAACCCCACCGTGGGCGTGAAGGGCCTTTCGAAGCAGCAGTTGCGCGACGTGTTCGCCGGCAACGTCGCGAACTGGAAAGACGTCGGCGGGGCGGATCAGAAGATCGTCGTCGTGAACCGCCCACGCAGCTCCGGGACGCGCGCCGTGTTCGTGAAGACGATCATGGGGACCGCGCCGCTTTCGGAGAGCGGGCTCGTGGAAGATGCGACGGGCACCGTGGTGTCGGTCGTGAAGCAGACGCCGGGAAGCGTGTCGTACGTCGCGCTGAGCGGCGTCACCGCGGGCGGCGTGGCGATCGTCGCGGTCGACGGCGTCGCGCCGAGCGCCGGCACGATCGTGAGCGGTAAATACCCGATCTGGTCGTACGAGCACATGTTCACCAACGGCGAAGCCAAGGGCGAGGTCGCCGCGTTCATCGATTACGTGAGCACCCGCACCGATCTCGTGCAGAAGAACAAGTTCATCGCGGTCTCCGTGATGAAAGTCAAAGAAACCGATCGCTGAGCCGATGTCGTGATCGCTCTCCAAGCGCGCCGTTCGCGTCGTACCGAGCGCATCGCCGTCACGGGCCTGCGCATCGCGGCGGGATTCGTGATCCTCGCGATGGCGGCGCTGCTGGGGTACCTCGCGTTCGAGGGGACCAAGACGTTCTACGTCGACAAGTTCCCGCTCTGGTCGTTCCTGTTCTCGCCGGAGTTCGCGCCCGACGCCAACCACCCGGGCGCGGCGGTGTTCGTCACCGGAACGCTCGCCGTGACGCTGTTCGCGATCGCGATCGGCGGGCCGTTCGGAATCGCGGTCGGCATCTTTCTCGCCGAGATCGCGCCGCACCGGATGACGCAGGTGCTCAAGCCGGCGATCGAGGTGATGGTCGGCATCCCGTCCGTCGTCTACGGCTGGCTCGGGCTCACGCTGCTCGTGCCGCTGATCCGCACGCACACCAGCTCGCCGAGCGGCTTCGGTCTCGCTGCGGCCGGCATTGTGCTCGCGATCATGATCCTTCCCACCGTCATCACGCTGAGCGAGGACGCGTTCCGCTCGCTGCCGGGCGCGCTCAAAGAGGGCTCGCTGGCGCTCGGCGCGACGCGCTGGCAGACGATCACGCGCGTGCTGCTGCCGAGCGCGTCGAGCGGCCTCGCGGTCGCGCTGATCCTCGGCATCGCGCGCGCGGTCGGCGAGACGCTCGCGATTCAAATGGTGATCGGCAACGCGACGCAGTTTCCGAAGGGGCTGTTCGCGCCGACCGCCGCGCTCACGACGGAAATCGTCACCGACATGCCCGGCGCGACGGCCGGCTCGCTGCTCGAGCACGCGCTGTTCTCGATGGCGTTCTTGCTGCTGCTGATCGCGATGGTGCTCATCGTCATGGTGCGGTTCGCCTTGCGGAGACGGGCGTAGCGCATGGCCGTTACCACGACGCGTTCCGCGCGCAGCGTCGCCGCGACCGGCAGCGTTCGCGCGCGCAAGATGGCCGACGCTCTGGCGACGGGCGTTCTGTGGGCGATGGCGTCGAGCATCATCGTGCTGCTCGCCGCGTTTCTGCTGTACATGGTGTATCTCGGCGGCCACGCGCTCACGCCGTCATTCATCTTCGGCGTGCCGAAGGAGACCACGGCCGGCGGCGGTGTGGGCCCCGAGATCTACAACTCGTTCTACATCCTCGTGCTCACGCTGCTGTTCACGGTGCCGATCGCGGTGGCGGCGGGCGTGTACATCCAGGAGTACGCGCGGCCCGGGACGTTCCGCAACGTCGTGCAGTTCAGCGCGGAGTCGCTCGCCACGGTGCCGTCCGTGGTGATGGGGCTGTTCGGGCTGCTCGTGTTCGTGTATCTGTTCAAGTGGAAGTTTACCGCGCTGGGCGGCGCGCTCACGCTCACGCTGCTCAATTTGCCGGCGCTGATGCGCGTGACGCAGGAGGCGCTCTCGAGCGTGCCCGACACGCTGCGCGAAGCATCGATGGCGCTGGGCGGAACGAAGTGGCAGACGATCACGCGCGTCGTGCTGCCGAGCGCCATCGGCCGCCTGACGACGGGCGTCGTGCTGATCGCCGGGCGCATCTTCGGCGAGACGGCAGCGCTTATCTTCACCGCGGGCCTGAGCGTGCCGTTCAACAACCCGTACGATCTCAACCCGATGCGCCCCGCCGAAACGCTCGCCGTGCACTTGTGGTACACGCATTCGGAGTCGATCGTGCCCGACGTCGACCGCATCGGCAACGGCTCGGCGCTCGTGCTGCTCATCATGGTGCTCCTGTTCAACGTCGCCGCGCGCGTGCTCGGGCGGCAGCTCACCAAACGCTTCACCGGGAGAGCCTCGTGATCGAGACCGTGCCGCAAACCCTCGAGACGGCCACCGACAAGATCGTCGCGCGCGACGTGAACGTGTTCTACGGCACGTTCCAGGCGATCAAGCACGCGTCGCTCACGATGAAGGACCAGCACGTCACCGCGCTGATCGGTCCGTCCGGCTGCGGCAAATCCACGTTCATTCGCGCGCTCAACCGCATGCACGACCTCACGCCGGGCGCGCGGGTCGAAGGTACGATCCTGCTCGACGGTGAGGACATCTACGGACCCGACGCCGACCCGGTGGTGATCCGCCACCGCATCGGCATGGTGTTCCAGCGCCCGAACCCGTTCCCCAAGACGATCTACGAGAACGTCGTGTACGGCCCGCGCATCCACGGCGAGCGCGACAAGTCGAAGCTCGACGAGATCGCGGAGCGCGCGCTGCGCCAAGCGGCGCTCTGGGACGAGGTGAAGGACCGCATGCAGCGCTCGGCGCTCGACCTCTCGGGCGGCCAGCAGCAGCGCCTGTGCATCGCGCGCGCGGTGGCATTGAACCCCGAAGTGATCCTGATGGACGAGCCGGCGTCCGCGCTCGACCCGATCGCAACGTCGAAGATCGAAGACCTCATCGGCCAGCTCACCGACCACTACACGGTGGTGATCGTGACCCACTCGATGCAGCAAGCCGCGCGCATCTCCGACTTCACGGCGTTCTTCCACCTGGGCGAGATCGTGGAAGTGGGCCCGACGAGCCAGATCTTCACGCACCCCAAAGAAAAGCGCACGGAAGACTACATCACGGGCCGGTTCGGCTAGGCCTCCGGCTCAGCCCGCTGTTGCGAGGGTTGGGTCCAGCAGCGACAGGCCGAACGCGTCCGTGCAATCTTCGTAGCACTCGCACGACGCTGCGCGCAACGCTTCGACGTTTGCTATCGTGACGTGGCCGCGGTGCTGCACGATCGCGCCGCGCGTTTGAAGGGATTGCAGGGCCAGCGATACGCTTGCGCGCCGAACGCCCAGCAGGGTCGAGAGCGAATCGTGCGTGAGCGGGAACGAGTCGCGGCCCACGCGGTCGCGGGTCATCAGCAGCCATCTGGCGCATTGCTGTTCGAGCACGTGCTTGGCGTTGCACGCCGCGATCTGCTGCGCGTTGAAGAGCGTCGCCGTGACGCTGCGGCGCATGAGCCGGGCGAACGCCGCGCTGTCGTCCATGCGCTCGCGGAATCGCAGCAGCGGCATCCGCGCGACTTTTCCCGATATCTGGCAGAACGAACCGCGGCGAACCGTATCCGACTCGAGCGCGGCATCGGTTTCCATGAATCCCTCGCATCCCACGGTTCCCACCTCGACCGCATCGCCGTTGCGCATCGTCGCGACGATCGAGATCACGGCGTCGATCGGAAAATCGACGTGATGGCGCGGGCCGCTGTAGGGCGCCAGCCACTGGCGTGACGGAAGCTCGACGATCTCGAGATCCTCTCCGAGATCGGAGCGGTCATTCCCCGACAGATTATCGAGAAGATGATTCCCGGCAAGATAGGTTGCGTGCATCGACGACCGGCTTTGAAGAGCCCAAGCCGTCCGAATCGGCCGAGGAAGTGATGTACGATTATAGCACGGAGCGGGTTGTCTGTACGCCCTTGGTACGTACGGTAGCGTACCTACCGTTCGTGCACGTATTGCGGCCGGCCGGTGTCCCCGCGGGCTACGTGTCGAATACGCGCGCGTATTCGTCGCGGATCCGTTCGTAACACTCGCACGACGCCCGTTCCAACCGCACCGAATCGCGCACGTGAATATGACCGCGTTCGTACTCGATGATTCCGTCGCGCTGCAGATCGCCGGCCGCATCGCTCACTCCCGCTCGCCGGGATCCGAGCATTTTCGACAGGAACGCCTGCGTGAGCGGGAAGTTGTCGTCGCCCGCGCGGTCCCGCGTCATCAGCAGCCATCGCGCGGTCCGTTCGCGAACCGAATGCAGGCCGTTGCACGCGGCAGACTGCGCGAGCACGTTGATCGTGCTTTGCGCATAGCGCATCAGCAGGCGGTGGAGCTCGGGCGCGTCGGCAGCGCGCCGAAGGCTGGTGCCGGGCAGGCAAAGCACTTCGCCGTCGAGCTGACAGATCGCGCGCCCGCGCAGCGGCTGCGCGCCGAGCGCGACTTGCAGGCCGAGCATTCCCTCGCGGCCGATGCTGCCGTATTCGATCTCGTCGCCGTCGCGCATCAACGCCATGGTCGAGATCATTGCAGTCAGCGGGAAGAACGCCATGTCGGGCGGCTCGTCGTCGCTGAACACCACATCGGCCGCGTGCAGGGTGATGATCTGCGCGTCTTCCGACAACCGCTGCCATTCGTCCGCGGGAAGATGCTGCAAGAGATCGTTCGCGAGCGGATTCGTCTCCGGCGTGCGTATATGTCGTTTCAAGCGCCCTCCGCGCGTCCGTTCCGGACGGTCGCCGTGGTCGGCGCCATGCTCGAATGCGACGGCCGCTCGGCAGCTCCTGTGTACGGTAGCGTATCAACCGTGCCGGGTCAGAGTGCTACGATCCGGCAGCAGCCTCAGGGCTCCCCGGCCGGGGGGACTGCGCGTGCTTCCGCGGCCAGCGCCCTGATGTAGCGGTCTTCGGCGGCCGAGAGGTCCGCGACGCGACCGCTGTGCGTGACGGCGCCTTCGTGAAGCACCAACGCGTCGCGACACATGGCGAGCGCGTCG
>JAXDMB010000004.1:0-24057 GCA_034666325.1 Vulcanimicrobiota bacterium | reverse complement strand
GCTCGGTCTTGCTGTTGAACTTGGGCGGTGCCGGAAACTGGATGATCGACGGCTGGTAGTTCGTCGCGCCCGGCGACGGCGGTCGGAAATCGAAGATGCCCGCCGTCTGCGGGTCGGTGCCTTCGAGCGAGAAGGCCTCCGGCGAGAGCGGATTGTCGAACTTCAGCCGGTCGCCGACATTACCGACGGCGCCGGCCGCCGTGCGCTGCTTGTAGCGCAGCACGTTGTTTGGCGCCGGCGTCACCGGCAACGTGCCGAGCTGCTCGACGGTGGGATTGGTCTGCGGGTCTTCGAGATGACGGTCGAAGTTGCAAACGCGCAGCTCCGTGAGCGCCGCGAGAAACGCCTGGTACGCCGGCGCAGTGACCACACCGTCGGCGTCTTTGTTGAGCGACTTCGAAAAGTTGGCGACCTGCGGGAAATCGGTTTCGTCGCCGTTGCACGGCTGATTCGGCGGCGTTACCGCTTGCGCGTTGGCGCGCGCGATTTTCAGGTTCTGCGCCGCGGTCACGCGACTCGCGAGCGGCACGTAGATGGCTGGTACTTTACGACAAGGAGGTTCGGGCATTGCTGCACCCCGCTAGCAAATTTGTGTGGAGGGGTTGTAAGAATAGACCATCGCGAATTGAATGACAAGCCAGCATGCAAACACAGTAACGCCGCGCACCTTGCGGTTATCTTCGCCGCACATCGTGCTATTCGAAAACACCGCTAAACGTTATTTGCGAGCGCGCGCCGTCATCGCTCCGCGACATCGAAGCACACGAACGGCATGCGCGACGTCGATTGCGTTCGCACGCGGAGTGCGTTTCTGCAACTCCGTGCTGTCGTAGATTGAATGTTCCGGCGGGACCGGGTATCGAACATATGTTCGACGTAGTATGGACGTCCCCATGCCCGACGCCGAGTATGCAGAGCTCCACTGCTGGTCGAACTTCAGCTTTCTCGAAGGCTCCTCACACCCGGAGGAGCTGGTCGAGCACGGCGCCCGCCTGGGGCTGCGCGGCATCGCGCTCACCGACAGGGACGGGCTCTACGGCGCCGTCCGCTTCGCCAAGGCCGCCGTCCCGGTGCCGCCGTTCGCTGCCCTGTGCGGCGCGGAGCTCACGCTCGAGTCCGACGCGTCCGAGCCGATCCGCGCCAGCCGCCCGGCGCGGCCCGCCAAGGAGGTCCCGACCGACACCCCGCGGCTCGTGCTGATCGCGACCGACAAGGACGGCTACGCCAACCTCGCCCGGCTCATCTCGACGGGCCAGCTGCGCGGCCGCAAGCGCGACGCGCGCCTGCGCCTCGACGACCTCGAAGGCCGCACGGGTGGGCTGATCGCGCTCTCCGGCGGGCGCAACGGATTGGTCGAGAAGGCGCTGCTGCGGCGCGACACCGACAGCGCGGTCGCGGTGGGCGCGCGGCTGCGCGACCTCTTCCCGGGGCGCTTCTACCTCGAGCTGCAGCACCACATGCGGCCCGAGGACGCCGCGCTGATCCGCGCGATGGTGCGGCTCGCGATGAAGCTCGACGTTCCGTACGTCGCGACCAACGGCGTCGCGTACGCCACGCGCGACGACGCGCAGCTCTGCGACGTGCTGACGTGCGTGAAGTACACCACGGCACTGCAGAACGCAGGCACGCTGCTGCGCCCCAACCACGAGCACGACCTCAAATCGCCGGCGCGCATGGCGCGCCTGTTCGCCGAGTTTCCGCTCGCGATCAGCAACACGGTCGCGGTTGCCGAGCAGTGCACGTTCCGGCTCGACAAGCTGCGCGGCGAGTTTCCGCTCTACCCCGTGCCGGACGACGAGACGTCGCCGCAGTCGTACCTGCGCACGCTCGTCTACAGCGGCGCCAAAGAGCTGTACGCGCAGCCGTTCGACCCGAAGGTCGAGCGCCAGCTGGAGTACGAGCTCGGCATCATCGCGCGCATGGACCTCGCCGGCTATTTTCTCGTCGTGTGGGACATCGCGAGCGCCGCGAAACGGCTCGGCGTGCTGGCGCAGGGACGCGGCTCGGCGGCGAACTCCGTGGTGTGCTACGCGCTCGGAATCACCGCGATCGACCCGATCAAGAGCGGCCTGCTGTTCGAGCGCTTCTTGAGCGAGGAGCGCGGCGAGGTGCCCGACATCGACATCGACTTCGCGCACGAAGACCGCGAGAAGGTGATCCAGTACGTGTACGAGCGCTACGGGCGCGAGCACGCGGCGATGGCCGCCGAAGTGATCACGTACCGCACGCGCTCGGCGATTCGCGACGTCGGGAAAGCGCTCGGGCTCACGCTCGGCCAAGTCGATGCGGTCGTGCGCGAGTACGACGCGCGCGAGTCGCTCGCCGGCGCGCTCGGCACGCCGCACGCCGAAGGCGCCGAGCTGCCGGAGTCGATCGCGAAACGCCGCGATCTCGATGCAGGCTCGAACGTGCTCGCTTCGCGCACCGAAGGCCCGGACGAAGCGCGCGCGCTCTACGGTTTCAAAGCCAAAGACTTCGGGGGCGATCCGGACGCGCACTTGCGCGGGCCGGTCGGGGGCGAGCTCGGCGCGCTGCTCATGAAGATCTGCCGCCGCATCGACGGCTTTCCGCGGCACATGGGGATTCACAGCGGCGGGATGGTGATCACGCGCTCGCCGCTGGTGGAGGTCGCGCCGGTGGAATGGGCGTCGATGCGCGACCGCACGATCGTGCAATGGGACAAGGACGACCTCTCCGACCTCGGCCTCATCAAGATCGACCTGCTGGGCCTGGGCATGCTGTCGCTGCTGCGCGACGCGTTCGCGCTTCACGGCCGGCGGTATCCGGACCGCCCGCCGTTGTCGCTCAACGACATCCCGCCCGACGACCGCCCGACCTATGAGATGCTGCAGCGCGCGGACTCCATCGGCGTGTTCCAAGTAGAGTCGCGCGCGCAGATGTCGATGCTGCCGCGCCTCAAACCGCGTTGCTTCTACGACTTGGTCATGCAGGTAGCCATCATCCGGCCCGGCCCGATCCAAGGCGACATGATCCACCCGTTCCTGCGCCGGCGCAACGGGCTCGAACCGGTGACGTACCCGCATCCCAGCTTGAGGCCGATTCTCGAGCGGACGATGGGTGTGCCGCTGTTCCAAGAGCAGGGCATGCGCATGGCGATGGAAGCAGCCGGGTTTAGCGCGGGGGAAGCGGACCGTTTACGGCGAGCGATGGGCCACAAACGCTCGCGCGAGCGCATGATCGAACTTTATCCACGGCTTGTGGACGGAATGGTGCATAACGGCATCCCGCGCGAAGACGCCGACAAGCTCTACCACATGCTCGAAGGCTTCGCCGACTACGGTTTTCCGGAGTCGCACGCGGCGTCGTTCGCGTTGCTCGCGTACGCGTCGGCATACGTCAAATGCCACGAACCGGCCATTTTCTGCGCGGCGATCCTCAACGTGCAGCCGATGGGCTTCTATTCCACCGAAGTGCTGGTCAACGACGCGCGCCGGCACGGCGTCGTGGTGAAGCCGATCGTCGTGAACGAGAGCGAGTGGTGGAGCTTCGTCGACCGGGACGGAGCGCTGCGCCTGGGCTTCCATCTCGTGCGCGGAATGGGCGCGGTGCAGCGCAACCGCCTGGAGCGTACGCTGGCGTACGGAGAAAACGAGTCGGCGCCCCGTGAGTTCGGCGATCTGGTGGAGTTCGCGCGCCGCACGGGCCTCGAGCGCGATGCGCTCGAGAACCTCGCTGCGGCGGGCGCGTTCGCGCCGTGGTATCCCACCCGGCGCGAGGCGATGTGGGCGCTGCGCGGCCTCGACGAGCGCGAGACGCGCGGGGAGCTGGGCCGCGCGATGGAGATCGACGACGAGCCGCAGCCCGCGTTGCTGCCGCTCACCGCGATCGAGCGCACGACGCTGGACATTCACGCGACCGGCGTGAGCGACGTGCAGCCGATCGCGCACGTCCGCCCGTTTCTCGATTCGCAGAACGTCCTGGCCGCGAGCCGCCTCCCGGCGATGCCCAAGAACCTGGTGTGCAAGATCGGCGGCCTCGTGATCACGCGCCAGCGCCCCGGCACCGCCAAAGGCTTCGTGTTCCTGACGATCGAGGACGAGACGGGCTTGGTGAACGTGATCGTGCGCCCCGACGTCTACGAGCACAACCGCCGCACGATCCGCGGCTCACAATGCCTGATCGTGGAAGGCGTCCTGCAAAAAGAATACGGCTGCGTCGACGTGGTCATGAAACGCTGCTGGTCCCTAGACGCGCACGGAGCAGCAGAGAAGGTGCGCGCGAGGAACTTTCACTAGCTTTCACTAGACGACCGGCGGCGCGGTCCGCTATCATCAGGTTCCTCTTCTCTGCGAGGATACGTTCATGGCGAACGACAAGCCAGCGCCGGCCCATGCACAAACCGTCACGCTCTATCTGCGCGTGCGCGGCGCGGCTGATGCGATCGCGTACTACGAAAAAGCGTTCGGTGCGGTCGAGCGGCCGGGCCGACTGAGCGGGCCGGACGGCAAGATCATGCACGCGTCGCTGACGATCGGCAACTCCGAGGTGATGCTTTCGGACGAGTTCCCGGAATGGGACTCGCCGGGACCGCAGACGCTGGGCGGCTCGTCGGTGAGCATCGCGCTGTCGGTGCCCGACGTCGATGCGGTGGTCGAGCGCGCTGTTGCGGCGGGTGCGACGATCCAGTTTCCGGTCGCCGACCAATTCTACGGACAGCGTTCGGGCCGCATCAAAGATCCGTTCGGGCACGTCTGGGTCGTCGGAACGACGATCGAAACCGTGTCGCCCGACGAGATGACGCGGCGTGCAGCCGCGTGGACCGTGGAAAACCGCTAGCGTTCGAGCGACACGTGACGAACGCGGCAAGTCGCCGCCGCTGCTTCCGGCGCGATTCTGCTTACATAAGCGCTGCGATGAGCCGGTCGATTCCCTCGTACAAAGCAGCAGGTTCCGTGGCGAGCGAGACGCGTACGAAGCCTTCGCCGTTGGGGCCGAACGCCGTGCCCGGTGCTACCGCGACGCTGCGCTCGCGCAGCAGTGCGAACGCGAAATCGCGGCTCGACCGTCCGCTCGCGCGCACGCCGGCCCACACGTAGAATCCGCCGCTCGGCGGCAGGGCCGGGACGTTCGCGGCCGCGAGACGGCGGCACACCTCGTCGCGGCGTTCCCGGTAAGCCGACACCATCTCCGCAACGACGTCCTGCGGTCCGGTCAGCGCCGCGAGCGCGGCATGCTGCGCCGGCACGTTGACGCACGAGATGAGCGGCTCTTGGAGCTTAGCGATCTGCGCGATCGCGCGCGGCGGCGCGGCGACGTAGCCCACCCGCCAGCCGGTCATCGCATATGTCTTCGAAAACGTGTAGATCGAGATCGTGCGCTCCGGATCGCCGGCGGCCGCGGCGCTCACGAAGCGATCGTCGAAAACCGTCGCGTCATAGCACTCGTCCGAGATCACCCACAGGTTCCGCGAGGCCGCGAACGCGGCGATCTCGCGCATGCGCGCGCGGTCGATCACCGCGCCGAGCGGGTTCGACGGCGAGTTCAGCAAGACGGCCTTCGTGCCGGCGTCGCAGAGCCGTTCGAGATCGGCGAGCGCGGGCAGAAAACCGTTCTCCGCCGTGAGCGGATACGCCAAGATGCGCGCGCGCAGCATCGTCGCGTCCATCGCGAAGTTCGGCCAGCCCGGGTCCGGCAGCAAGATGCCGTCGCCCGGATCCAGCACGGTGGCGAGCGCAGCGAAGATTCCTTCGACGCCGCCGTTCGTGACGACGACGTCGTTCGGCGTGACGTCGTAACCGTTGCGCGAGCGGATCTTCTCGGCGAGCGCCTCGCGCAGCTCGGTGATTCCGGCGTTGGAGACGTAGCCCGTCTTTCCCGCGCGGGCGGCCGCATCGGCCGCATCCACGACGTGCGGCGGCGTTGGGAAGTTCGGATCGCCGACCGCGAGCACGATCGTGCCGGGTGTCTGCCAAGCGGCATCCATGATCTCGCGGATCCCGGAGCGCGCCATCCCCGCGATCGTCGCGCTGACCTCGACCGTCCTCGCTTCGGTCAGCATCTCACGTCGCGGCGCGCAACGCGCGGTACTGCTCTTCGAAGTCCGTGCGGTTCGGCGCGTAGACGTCGAACAGCACGGTCGGCTCCGGGAACGACGCGCCGTGCGCCATTCCCGGCGCGATCGCGTACATGTCGCCGGGACGGCACGTCTGCGCGCTTCCGTCGCCGTAGTGCAACGTCATCAACCCGTCGAGCACGATCCCCGCTTGCGTCTGCGGATGGAACTCGCGCGGCAGCGACGTGCACGGCGGCTGGAACACCCAGTACACGAGCGTGATGCCGTCGCCGGCCACGACCGCGAACGAAATGCCGGGCTCGAGTTCCACCAGCGCGTCGCGCGGAACGGCGTGCGCGTGGCCGCGCCGAGGCAGCGCGGCGGGCGGGCGAGCGGCGACCGCGGCGTGCAGCACCGTGCGCTTCATCGCGGCGGCATTGGCGTCGGAGAGCACGTCCGGCGTTGCGGCCGCAGCGCTTGCAACGACATCGACGGCCGCGGACAGCTCGCCGAACTCCGCGCGGCACGACGCACACGTCGCGAGGTGCGCCTGAGCGTCGAGCGCCTCCTCAGGCGCGAGCGCGCCCACCGCCAGCGCGGCGACAGCATCGAGCAGCGCTTCATCGTGCGACGTCATGTCGAAGCTCCTTCCGTCATCGCGCAGCGCACCGTGCGCAATCCGGCGCGAATACGCGTCTTCACGGTGCCCAGCGGCAGCGTGGTGCGCGCTGCGATCTCACGATGCGTCAGGCCGCCGAAGAACGCGAGCTCGATCACGTTGCGCTGCTCGCGCGGCAGTTCGGCGATGATCGTGCGCGCTCGCGCGGCATCCACGCGAAGGACGATCGCCTCGTCCATCGCGGCGTCCGCCGGAATGTCGTGCGCCAGCTCGGTATCGCGGCTCACGCTGCGCAGCGTATCGATCGCACGGTTGCGCGCGACGCGCGCGATCCAGCCGGTGAAGTTCCCGCTGCGAAACGCCGTCGCGGACGTCCAGATCTTCACGAACACCGCTTGGGTGACGTCCTCGGCGGCGGCCTCCGTCGCGAGCACCTTGAACGCGATCCCGAACACCAGCCGGTGGTATGAGTCGTACAGCGCCTCAAAAGCGGCGACGTCACCCTCGCTGACGCGCTCCATGAGCCGGCCGGCATCCTCCACGCGGTCCCTCGTTTTGCGCCCTTCCGAAGCGGCCCTTGGAACCGCGTGCGGAACAACACCGAGCCGGTGATCGCCCGTCACGGCGTCGCGGCGCGCTTCCACAGTTCCCACGCGCGCTGCACGAGGCCGGCTTGCGTCTGCGTCGCGCTGCTCGCTTCGCCCGCGCTCAGATACGCGGGATTGCCGCCCAAGCGCAGCGCGTCGGATTGCAGCTGCGCGTCCTGGCCGGTGTAGTACGCGCGAAACACTGCTTCCGGAATCGAGCCCGCGACGGCGACCATGCCGTGCCCGCGCATCAGCGCGACGTTCGCGTTGCCGAGCGTGCGCGCGAGCGCGTCGCCGAGCGGCTGCGTCTTCACGAGCAGATCCGTCGCGCTTCCGCCCGTGTCGCGAATCTCGAACACCGGCACGCCCGCGCCCAGAAACGCGCCCATGTGGAACACCGGCTGCAAACGTACGCCCGAGACGCCGAACGGAATCACCGACGGCGTGTGCGCGTGCACGATCGACTTCACGTCGGGACGCGCTTTGTAGATCGCGCCGTGGATGAAGCGCTCCGCATAGCTCGTGCGGCCGTTCGCGTCGAGCGCGTTGCTGTCGAGATCGTACGTCATCACGTCCGCCGCCGCGACCAGCGCCGGCGCCATGCTGCGCGCGAGGCGGTAGCGGTTGGCGTCCCGCGGATCGCGCACGCTGACGTGTCCGAAGCCGTCCACGACGCCCTCGTGCGCCAGGATGTGATTGGCCGTGACGAGGTCGTCAACCGCGGTCGGCGGCGCGTCGGCGGCGTGCGCGGGCGCGGCTGCGGCAAACGACGCGGCCAGGACTCCGAGGACGAAGTGCGGTCGGTTCATGGCTCGCGGTTCCCCGGTGAACGCGGCGGTCCTCGCGAAAGGGCGCGCGTGGCTCACCTCGTTCGTCTCCTCGCGGTCGCCGGGCTCGTCGCGTGTGCCGCGCTGCCCGCCCAGGCGCGCGTCGTCCGGTTCGACGTCGTGTCGCGCGCGCCGATCGCGTACGGTTACGAAAAGATCGTCGGGAAGCTGTCGTTCGCCGACCAGCCCGGCAGCCAGGCGAACCGGCGCGTGGTCGATCTGAATCTCGCGCCGCGCAACGCGCGCGGCGAGGTGGAGTCCTCCGCGGACGTCGTGATCCTCGCGCCGGCGGACCGTTCGCGCGCGAACGGCGCCGCGGTCATCGACATCCCGAACCGTGGCGGCGCCACCGCGCTCGCCCTCAACCGCGGCCGCTTCTCGCGCGACCCGGCGACGCCGGACGATCTGGGCGACGGCTTTCTGATGCGGCACGGCTTCAGCGTGGTGGTCGTCGGCTGGCAGTTCGACGTGCCGCGCGAGCCCGGTGTCCTCGGCATGACGGCGCCGGTGGCGACCGACCGCGGGAAGACGATCACGGGGCTCGTGCGCAGCGACTTCCACGTCGACGCTCCGCAAGCCGAGCAGGGCATCGGCGACCGCGACCACGTTCCGTATCCGGTCGCGAGCGAAAGCGACGCGGCGAACGTGCTCACCGAGCGCGACGACGTGCTCGCGCCGCGCCGCACGATCGCGCGCACGAGCTGGCGCTTCACGCACGGCGCGACGGCGATCGCGCTCGACGGGAACTTCGTGCCCGGCAAGATCTACGAGCTCGTCTACCGCGCCAAAGACCCGGTCGTCGTCGGCCTCGGTCTCGCCGCGGTGCGCGACACGGTGTCGTTCCTGAAGCACGACCGCTCCGCGCCGCTGCACGTCGCGCGCGCGTACGGTTTCGGCATCTCGCAAAGCGGGCGCTTTCTGCGCACGCTCGTGCAGCGCGGGTTCGACACCGACGAAGCGGGGCGGCCGGTGTTCGACGCGATCGTTCCGATCGTGAGCGGTCCGTCGCTGGGCTCGTTCGATCACCGTTTCGCGCAGCCGTCGCGCGACGCGGCCGCGTTCTCGTCGTTCTTCTATCCGACGGACATCCCGCCGTTCCACGAAGCGCAGTGGCTGCCGCACGATCTCAAAGTCGTCGACCTCGTGACGTCGCACGAGTACTGGGGCCGCACCGCGTCGCTCATGACCACCACGGAAGACGGCGCGCGCGATATCGCGTTGCCGCCGAACGTGCGCTTCTACGCCATCGCCGGCGGAATGCACATTCCGAACGTCCCGCCCACGCTGCGCGACGGAATGCGCCAGCGCACCGATCCGCTCGACTACCGCTGGGTGGAGCGCGCGCTGCTGCTGCGGCTCGACGCGTGGGTGCGCACCGGCACGCCGCCGCCCGCGAGCCGCTATCCGCGCGTCGCCGACGGCACGCTCGTGGCGCCCGAAGCATGGACGTTTCCCGCGGTTCCCGGTATCGCGGCGCCGGCGGCCGTCGCGCTGCACCGCACGTGGCGGTACGACTTCGGGCCGCGTTGGAAGGACGGCATCGACGACCGCGAGCCGCCGGCGGTCGGCGCGCCGTACGCGACGCTCGTGCCGCGCGCCGACGCGGACGGAATCGACCTCGGCGGGCTGCGCCTTCCGGAGATCGCCGCGCCGCTCGCGACGTACACGGGCTGGAACCTGCGCACGCCGGCGACCGGGTTCGGCGACCGCCTCGTGGACTTCTTCGGAACGTTCGCGCCGTTCGCCGCGACGCGCGCGCAACGGCTCGCGTCCAACGATCCGCGCCTGTCCGTCGAGGAGCGCTATGCGGACCGCGACGCGTATCTGCGCGCGTACGACGCGGCGACCGCGGCACTCGTGCGCGACGGATACGTGCTCCAAGAGGACGCGCCGGCGCTGCACGCTCGCGCCGTGGAGCTCTGGACCGCGCGCTGAAGCGCCGGGGGCGGCCGGGCGGCTCACCAGGACCGTGCCGAGCACGGGGGCAAGGACCCGGCATGAAACGTACCGCCGCCGCGCTCGTCGCGCTCTTGCTCACGACCGCCGTGGTCTCGGCGCAGTCGTATCCCGGCGACCCCGGCGTGGGCGTGGAGCGCGGGGTGGAGCAGGTCAACAATTCCGGCCAAGTCGGTACCGTGACGCTGTTCAACGCCGGGGCCGGCACGCGGGTGGTGATCGACCTCAAGGGCACGCCGGAAGGGCGCGTGCAGTCGGTGCGCATGTACCGCGGCCCGTCGTGCGACGATCTCGGCACGAGCGGTCCGGCCTATTTCTTGAACGACATGAAGAACGGCCGCGCTAGCTCCGTCGTCAAAGCGCCGGAGAGCAAACTGCTGTCCGGCAACTACAACGTTGTCGTGTTCTCGTCGAACCAAGCCGGCGCGCGCGCGACCGCCTGCGGACACTTGTACCAGTGAGCACCGAGCTGAACGATCCCGTCAGCTCCAGCAAGCCCGAGTTCTCGCGCCGCGGCTTCGTGTCGCTGAGCGCGGGAGCCGCGTTCGCGATCGGGAACGCCGCTGCCGCGAATGCGCAAACCGAAGGGTTCGGCAAGCCGCACCCGCCCATCGTCGCCGCGGACGATCCCGCGATCGTCGTCTCGCGCCCGAAGCTGACACCCAAAGCGGGCAGCGCGATCGGCGCGTACGCCGCGGCGCCGCGCACGCTGACGCCCACGACGCCGGGCGTCGTTGTGATCCAGCACATCTGGGGCGTGGACGCGACGATTCGCGACACGGTGCGCCGCTACGCGAAGAGCGGCTTCATCGCGATCGCGCCGCTGCTGTTCGACCGCCTCAACGCACCGAGCGGCGACGGTGTGAACGATTACCAGCCGTTCGTTCCGTTCGCGACGCAGATGACGACGCAAGGTTTCGTCACGACGGACGCGCTGGCGGCGCACGACTGGATTCGCACGCAGGCGGCCGACGCGCCGATCGGCATCACCGGCTTCTGCATGGGCGGCGGCATCGTGCTGCAGCAGATCATCGACTCGAAAGCGTACGCGGCGGCGTCGATGTTCTACGGCAACGTGCGCCCCGGCACGAAGAGCACCGACCCGACCACGGCCGCGACGTTCGACTTCACCAGCCGCATCACGACGCCGCTGCTCGGCAGCTTCGGCGCGCGCGACACGTCGATCAAACCGGAAGACGTCACGGCGATGTTCGCGCGGCTGACGGCGCCGCACGCGGTGCGCATCTACGACGAAGCCGGGCACGCCTTCTTCGACGACACGCGCTCGAGCTACGTGCCGAGCGCCGCCGCGGACGCGTGGGCGCGCACGCTGGCCTGGTTCCACACGTATCTCACATAGCGTCACGGGCGTCGAGGCGCTGCTCTTCGACGTCTTCGGCACGCTCGTCGACTGGCGCACCAGCTTGATCGACGACCTCACCGCGTTCGGCGACGCGCGCGGTCTCGCGGCCGACTGGGCGGCGTTCGTCGACGCGTGGCGCGGCGCGTACGTTCCGTCGATGGACCGCGTGCGGCGCGGCGAGCTGCCGTGGACGAACCTCGACGCGTTGCACCGCACGTCGTTCGACGCGCTCGCGGAACGCGTCGGTATCGCCGGTCGGCTCGACGACGACGCGCGCGCTTGGTGCGTCGACCGCTGGCACCGTTTGCGGCCGTGGCCCGACACCGTGGCCGGCTTGACGCGCCTGCGCGCGCGCTACATCCTCGGCACGCTGTCGAACGGCAACGTGCGGCTGCTTGCCGATCTCGCGAAGAGCGCGCCGCTGCCGGTAGATGTGATCTTTTCGGCGGAGTTGTTCGGGCGCTACAAGCCGGATCCCGGCGTTTATCGCGGCGCCGTGGAGCTGCTCGCGACACGGCCCGAACGCGTGATGCTCGTCGCCGCGCACAACGGCGATCTGCGCGCGGCCGCGAGCACCGGCATGCGCACGGCGTTCGTCGCGCGGCCGGGCGAGTACGGACCCGCTCAGACGCACGATTTGGTTGCGGATGCCGGCGTGGATCTCGCCGTGCGCGATCTCGGCGAGCTGGCGGACCGGCTCGGCGCGTGAGCGAAGCCCGGCGCATGCCAAGCTCGGTCCTCGACGCGCTCGACGCGCATGCAGCCCGGCGCCCCGATGCTCTCGCGCTCGACGACGTGTCGTACGGCGCGCTGCGCGACGCGTCGCTGCGCGTCGCGGCGAAGCTGCGCGAGGCGGGGCTGAAGCCCGGTGACCGGCTCGCGATCTACGCCGAGAACCGGCCGGGATTCGTGTACGCGTACCTCGGCGGTTTGCGTGCCGGTGCGATCGTCGTGACGGTGAACGTGCTCTACCGCACGTCCGATCTGGAGCACATTCTCACCGACGCGACGCCGTCGGTCGTGTGCGTGTCGCCGCAAAGCGCGCAGCATCTCGCGCCGCACGACGCGCACGTGGTGGTGCGGCTCGAGGACGTCGAAGCGTGGGCGCACGACGCGTCGATTCCGCCGCTCGCCGGCGTGCCGGAGATCCGCGCGGATGACGTCGCGCTTCTCATCTACACCAGCGGCACCACGGGCCGTTCGAAGGGCGCGATGCTCACGCACGGCAACCTGCTCGCGATCGCCGAAGCGCTCGTGCAGGCGTGGCACTGGACGCCGGACGACACGCTGCTGCTGACGCTGCCGCTGTTCCACGTGCACGGCTTGGGCGCCGGGCTGAACGGAACGCTCGTCGCGGGCGCGCGCGTGCTGGTGCGCGAGCGGTTCGACGCGCAATCCGTCGTCGCGGCGCTCGCGGCGGGCGAAGCGACGATGTTCTTCGGCGTGCCGACGATGTACGTGCGCATCCTCGAGCACGCCGCACCCGGCGTGCGCTTCGATCGCGTCCGGTTGTTCGTGTCCGGTTCGGCGGCGTTGCCGGCCGCGGTGCACGAGGAGTTCGCGCGGCGCTTCGGCGTCTCGATTCTCGAGCGCTACGGCTCGACGGAGTTCGGTTTCGCGCTGAGCAACCGGTACGACGCCGCACGCCATGCGGGCACCGTCGGTTTTCCGCTGCCCGACGTTCTCGTGCGGCTCGCCGATCCCGCGACCGGCGCGGACGTGGCGCCCGGCGAGGCGGGCGAGATCCTCGTGCACGGCCCGAACGTGTGCAAAGGCTATTGGCGCAACGAGGCGGCGAGCGAAGGCGCGTTCGTGCACGACGCGGACGGCCGGCGCTGGTACAAGAGCGGCGATCTCGCGACGTTCGATCCCGAGCGCGGCTACGCGATCAACGGGCGGCTCAAAGAGCTCGTCATCAGCGGCGGCTTCAACGTCTATCCGATCGAAGTGGAGGACGAGCTGCTGCGGATTCCCGGCATCAAAGCAGCGGCGGTCATCGGCCAGCCCGATCCCGCGCGCGGCGAGATTCCCGTCGCGTTCGTGGAAACCGACGAGCAGTTCGATGCGGAGAACGCGCTCGCGACGCTGCGCGAGCGCTTGGCGAGCTTCAAAGTTCCCAAGCACCTCTACCCGATCGACGCGCTCCCGCGCAACGCGATGGGCAAGGTGGAGAAGCCGCGCCTCCGCGAGCAGCTCGCGCAGGCGCGGCCGTAACGCCGTCTAGTACGCGCCGAGCGGCGCTTCGGCGATCGTTTCGGCGTCGTACTCGTCGTGAATGTCCGCGCCCGTGTAGTCTTTCATCGCCCACACCGCGGCGAACGAGATGGCGCCGCAAAGCGCGATGAACGCCGCGATCGCGTAGCCGGTGTGATACCGCGCGAACAGCCAGGTCGCGATCAGCGGCGCCGGACCGCCCGCGATGATCGACGCGAGCTGATAGCCGAGCGACGCGCCGCTGTAGCGCAAGCGCGGCGTGAAGCTCTCCGCGATCAGCGCCGCCTGCGGCCCGTACAGGATGTCGTGCGGAATCAGCGAGACGAAGATGCCCAGGAAGATCATCGCGGGCAGCCCGGTGTCGAGCAGCGCGAAGTACAGGAAGCCGAACACCGCGGTGACGACGCAGCCGATCAGGTAGGTCTTGCGCCGCCCGACGCGGTCGGAGATGTGGCCGAACAGCGGAATCCACACACCTGAACCCACCGACGCGACGAGCAGCGCGGTGACGAGCAGGTTGCGCGGCTGGTTGAGCACCTGCGTGCCGTACGTGAACACGAACGCGGTGAAGATGTAGAACGGCGCCTGCTCCGCCATGCGCGCGAGCGCGGAGAGAACGATCTCGCGCTTGTGCACGCGGAACACTTCGCGCACCGGCGTCTTCTCGATACGGTCCTCGCTCAGCAGCCGGCGAAACGTCGGCGTTTCGATGATGCCGATCCGGATCCACAAGCCGATTCCCACGAGCACGATGCTCAGCAAGAACGGAATGCGCCAGCCCCAGTCGAGGAACGCCGGACCCGACACGACGCTAAAGCCGAGAACCGCCAAGTTCGCGAGAAACAGCCCCGCGGGCACGCCGAACTGCGGCCAGCTCGCGATGAGACCGCGGCGCGCGTTCGTGCGCGCCCATTCCATCGACAGCAGCACGGAGCCGCCCCATTCGCCGCCGACGCCGACCCCTTGCACGAACCGCAGCACGGTGAGGATGATCGCTCCCCAAATGCCGATCTGCGCGTAGCCCGGGACGAATCCGACGAGGAACGTCGCGACGCCCATCAGCGCCAGCGTCGCGATCAGGGTCGCCTTGCGGCCGATCCGGTCGCCGTAGTGCCCGAAGATCGCCGCTCCGATGGGACGAGCGATGAACCCGACCGCGTAGATCGCGAAGGCTTGCAGCACGCCGACCAGCGGGTCGCTGTTCGGAAAGAACAGCTTGGCGAACACGAGCGGCGTGACGAGGCTGTAGAGAAAGAAATCGTACCACTCGATCGACGTGCCGATCGTGCTCGCGATCACCGCGCGCGTGAGCTGCCCGCGCTCCCCCGCGCCCACCGTACCCGTACTCGCCATTCCGCCTCCCGCGCGGCGTGCGCCGCAGCCGTCGGTAAGGTTCTCCCCGCATGACGGCACGCAAACCGGTCGGACCCTTAGGGAGCGCTCAGAGGCCCAGGTAGGCCTTCTTGATCTCGTCGCTCGCGAGCAGCTCCGCGCGCGTTCCGCTGCCCACCACGCGCCCCGTCTCCACCACGTAGCCCCGGGTGGCGATCTCGAGCGCCTGGCGCACGTTCTGCTCGACCAGGAGCACGGTCGTGCCTTCCGCGTTGATGCGCGACACCGCCGCGAACATCTCCGCGACGATGATCGGCGCGAGGCCGAGCGACGGCTCGTCGAGCATCAGGATCGACGGCCGGCTCATCAGGCCGCGGCCGATCGCGACCATCTGCTGCTCGCCGCCCGACAGCGTTCCGGCGATCTGACGGCGCCGCTCGGCGACGCGCGGAAACAGCGCGAATACGTAGTCCAGCGACGTGCGGACCTCCGCGCGGGCGCGCCGCGGGTACGAACCGAGCAGCAAGTTGTCCTCGACGCTCATGTCCGGCCACAGCCGGCGCCCTTCGGGCACGTGCGCGATTCCCAGCTCCACGATGCGCGACGACGGTGCGCGGTCGAGCCGCTCGCCGTCGAGCACGATCGTGCCGGCGCGCACCGGAACGGTGCGCGAGATCGCGCGCAGCAGCGTGGTCTTGCCCGCGCCGTTCGCGCCGAGCAACGTGACGATCTCGCCGCGGTCGACGCGCAGCGACACGTCCCACAGCACCTGCACGTCGCCGTACGCGACGGCGACCGCGTTCACCTCAAGCATGCGCCGTCCCCAGATAGGCGCTGACGACGCGCTCGTCCGTCAGCACGGTCTGCGGATCGCCTTCGACGATCTTGCGGCCTTCGACGAGCACGACGATCCGCGAGCACAGCCCGCGCACCGCGCGCAAGTTGTGCTCCACCATGACGATCGTCGTCCCGTGCGCGCGAATCGTGCGGACGAGCTCGAGCGTGCGATCCGTCTCGGTCGGATTCAAGCCGGCCAGCACTTCGTCGAGCAGCAGCACTTGCGGCCGGGTGGCGAGCGCGCGCGCGATCTCGAGCCGCTTGTGTCCGGAGAGGTTCAGCGCGCGCGCCGGCGTGTCCGCGCGCTCGGCGATGCCGCACAGCGCGAGCGCTTCCATGGCGCCCTCGCGCGCGTGCACGCGGCCGTGCGGGCGCGGACGCCGGCCGAAGAACGCGCCGACCATCACGTTATCGACGACGCTCATGTCGCGAAACGGCCGCACGATCTGGTGCGTCACGGCGACCCCGGCGACGCAAACGTCGTGCGCCGCGCGGCCGGTGATCGTCTTGCCCGCGAAGCTGACGCTGCCAGCGGTGGGCCGCATCACGCCCGAGATCAGCCGGAACAGCGTGGATTTCCCAGCGCCGTTGGGGCCGATGAGGCCGAGGATCTCGCCGCGCTCCACCGCGATGTCGACGTCGTTCACCGCGATGAGGCCGCCGAAGCGTTTCGACAGCCCGCGCCCTTCGAGGATCGTCTCAGGCATCGGTCGCTTCGACCCTGGCCGGCTTCTTGCGCGCGCCGCGGATACGGTCCGCGATACCGAGAATGCCGCGCGGCTCGAACACGACGATCGCGATCAGCAGCACGCCGAACGCGAGCAGATCGGCGTTCGCGAGCGTCGCGGCGAACTGCTCGCGGATGAAGGTGTAGACGACGGCGCCGATCAGCGGGCCCGTCACCGTGCCGAGGCCGCCGATGATCGGCATGATCACGAGCGCGATCGACGTCGAGAAGCCGAACACGGAATCCGGGCTGATGAACAGGTAGTGCAGCGCGTACACGCTGCCCGCGACGCCCAGAATGCACGCCGAGAGAAACAGCGCCTGCGTCTTCGCGACGGTGGTCGCGACGCCGAGCGTCTCCGCGGCGTCGGTGTCCTGGCGCACCGCGGCGAGCGCGTAGCCGAAGCGCGACGTGCGAATCCACGCGGCGAGGCCGACGGCGGCGACGAGCAGCGCGAGCGCGGCGAAGTACTGCTGCACGAGCGGCGGCGCGCTCGCGAGCGTCAGCCCGGACGCGCCGCCCGTCAGCGACGTCCAGTTGAGCGCGATCAGACGCGTCGCCTCGCCGATGCCGATCGTGCCGATCGAGAAGTACGGCCCGCGCAAGCGAAACGCCGGGATGCCGATCACCAGCGAGTACGCGCCCGCGAGCAGCGCCGACACCGGTACGGCAAGCCACAGCGACACGCCGCTCGACGTCATGATCGTCGTCGCGTACGCGCCGATCCCGAGGAATGCCGCGTGACCGAACGACACCTGCCCGGCGAATCCGCCGAGCAAGTTCCACGCCGTCGCCATCGCGCCGTACAAGAAGATCAGGAACAGCACTTCGATCGCGTACTCCGACCCCGACGCCACGAACGGCACCACGGCCAGCGCGGCGATTGCGATCGCCGCGGAGACGAGCGGCTTAGCTGCCACGGCGCAGCGCCCGCACGGTGCCGGCGATTCCCTTCGGAAGCGCGACGAGCACGACGACCAGCACGACGAACGAGATCAGGTTCTGCAGCGACGCCGGCATGTAGCGCACGCCGAAGCCTTCCGCGAGCGCGAGCGCGACGGCGCCGAACGCGACGCCGACGATCGAGTCCAGCCCGCCCAGCACCACGATACAGAACGACTTCAGCGACAGCGCGCGCCCGAAATCCGGCGTGAACGAGAACAGCAGCGACAGCAGCGACCCGCCGAACCCGGCCAGCGCGATGCCGATGCCGAACGCGATTCCCATCACGCGGTCGACGTCGACCCCCACGAGCCGCGCCGCGTCGCGGTCCTGCGCCGTGGCGCGAATCGCGCGCCCGAGGTAGGTCCGCGTGAGGAAGAGCTGCAGCGCGATCAGCACGAGCACGCCCATCACGAAGACGTAGATGCGCGGAACGGAGAGCAGCAGGCCGCCCGCGTTCACGGTCGCCTCGACGAACGCCGTTTCGATGGAGCGCGTGTCGCCCGTCCAAATGACGTACGCGAGGTTCTGCAGCACGAGCCAGACGCCGAACAGCAGCAGCAGCGAGATGATCGGCTCGGCGTGCAGCACGCGCCGCACCAGCGTTCGCTCGAGACCCCAGCCGAGCGCGAAGAACAGCGGCACGATCACGAGCGGCGCCAGCAGCGGGTGCACGTGGAACGACGTGAACAGCCACCACGTGACGTATGCGCCGAGCATGAGAAAGCCGGCGTTGGCGAGGTTGATGATCTTGAGCACGCCGTAGATCAGCGCGAGGCCGTACGACATCGACGCGTACAGCCCCGCGACCAGCAGCGCCGAGATCAGCGTGGAGACGGTGTCCAGCGCGGTTACGTTCCGGGCACCGGCAGCACCGCGTCGCCGGTCTTCTCCGCGTGCGGATAGACGATCACCGTCTTGCCGTCCGGGAGGTTCTCGGTGACGACGAACGGTGCGTTGATCTGGCCGTTCGCCTCGAACTTGATGTGGCCGCCGGGGAGCACCGTGTCGCGGATGTCGATCTTGCGCAGCGTTTCGACGACCTTCGCCTTGTCGACGGAGCCCGTCTCGGTCATCGCGATGAACAGCGTGCGCGCCGTCTCGTACGGCAGGGCCGAATACCACTCGGCGTTGAGCTTCGGGTACGCCTTGGCCCACTTCTCGTCGAACGCCTTGACGGCGGCGTTGGGGATCAGCTGGTTCCACCACGATGCGGCGACGATGTAGTCGGCGTTCTTGCCGAGCGCGTCGCGCGCCGACTTCTCCGGACCGCGCGCACCGTACGTGACGTACGCGTGGCGCAGACCGGCTTGAGCGTACTGGCGCTGCATGGTGATGTAGTCGTCGAGATGCGCGTCCGACATGAACGCGTTGGCGTTCGCCCCCTTGACCTTCTGCAGGAGCGGCGTGAAGTCTTTACCGTGCAGATCGAACGACTCGTTCATCACGATCTGGAAGTTTTGCGGTTTGGCCTTGGCGCGAATCGCCAGCCCCTTGGCGAAGTCTTGGCCGTGCGGCGTGTTCTCGAACACGACCGCCATCCGCAGCGGCTTGGGCAGCTTCTTCTGGGCCTGCATCTCCTCGATGAAGTCGCACTCGGTGTAGGCCAGGTTTTCGATCGAGGCCAGCAGGCTGAAGATCGTCTTGAAGCCGCGCTTGTAGATCGCCGAAGCGGCGCCGCCGCCGCCGACGTACGGGATCTGGTGCTGGTTCGGAACGACGGTCTGCGCCTGGACGAGATCGGTGGAGTACCCGCCGAGCATCGCGTCGACGTGGTCCTGGACCGCGAGCCGCTCGTAAAGATTCCGCGACGTCGCCGGATCCGTCTTGTCGTCGTAGATCACGAGCTTGACCGGAATCTTGCGGCCGTACTGGCGCAGCTGCAAGCCGCCGTGGTCGTTGATCTCCTTGGTAGCGAGCTCGTATGCCGCTTTGAAGTACGTGCCGACGCGGCTCTCCTCGCCGGTCAGCGGCAAAACCGCGCCGACGACCACCTCGGACGGGCCGTTGTCGGCACGCGTCTCGACGGGCGTCGCGGAGGCGATCAGCGCGCACGCGACCGCGGCGCAGACAGAGGCAAGGAAGGAACGTTGCATGAGCGATCCCCGCGGGTGAGCTGGTGCCGTCACGATACCCCCCGGCGGCGGCGGTTTCCCCCGCGCCGGCCGCGAAGACCCCGGCAATGGCGACCACGATCGTGCACGCCGCCGACGTTCACCTCGAGACCGCGTTCACCGACGTGCGCGGCGGCGCGCGCCGGCGAGCAGCGCTGGCCGACGGCTTCGAGCGCATCGTCGACCTGGCGCTCGAACGCCGCGCCGGCGCGCTGACGATCGGCGGCGATCTGTACGAAGCGGAGCGCGCCGGACCTCAGACGGCGCGCTTCATCTTCGCGCAGCTGGCGCGCTTCGGCGGGCCGGTGCTCGTTGCGCCGGGCAACCACGATCCGTACTCCGCGCGCGCGATCTACGCGCGCGACGACCGGCCGGCCAACGTGCACGTGTTCGCCGAGGCGGCGTGGGCGCCGTACCCGCTCGCGGACGGCGTGACGGTCTACGGCTTCGGGCACGCGCCCGCCGAGCCCGGGCGGCCGTTCGCCAACGCGCGCTTCGACCGGCCCGGCGTGCGCATCGCGGTCGTGCACGGCAGCGACGAAGACCGCTGCCCGCCCGGCAAACGCGCGACCGCGCCGTTCACGGTCGCCGAGATCGTCGCGTCGGGCGCCACCTGCGCGCTCGCCGGACACTATCACGGCGGCGCGGTGCGGCGCGATGCGAGCGGCGCGCCGCGGCTCGCATATCCCGGCTCGCCCGAACCGATCAAGTTCGGCGAACGCGGCGCGCACGGCGCGCTCGTCGTGACGGTGGAGCACGGGAACGTCGCGATCGAAGCGGTCGAGCTCGCGCGCACGCGGCTCATCGATCTCGACGTGCCGCTCGACGACGCCGCCAGCGAGCACTTCGTCCTCGCAGCGCTCGAGATGGCACTCGCACCCTACGGCCGCGACGACTTCCTGCGCGTGCGCCTGCAAGGGACGATCGCACCCGGCACGCGCATCGACCGCGACTTGATCGCGGACCGCTTCGCCAGCACCGTCGGCGCGCTCGAGCTCACCGACGAAACGGTCGCCGCCGACTACGCCGCGATCGCGCGCGAACCGAACGTGCGCGGCCGCGCGGTGGCCGATCTGCTGGCGCTGGCGGAATCCGGCGACCCCGATGCGCGCGCCGCGTTGCGGTATGCCGTTGCGGCGTTCGCCGGCGCGGAGCTTCGCCCGTGAGATTGCGCTCGCTGCGCGTCGACGGGTTCGGGCGCCTTGCGGACCGGAACTTCACGTTCGGACCCGGGCTCAACGTCGTCGTCGGCGGCAACGAGGCCGGGAAGTCGACGCTCGCCGCCGCGATCGTCGCGTCGCTGTACGGGTTCAGTCGCGGCGAGAAAGAGCGCTGGCGGCCGTGGCTGGGCGCGCCGTACGCGACCGCGCTGACGTACGAGACGGCGGACGGCGGGGTGTGGGAAGTGCATCGCGCGTTCGAGCGCGACAGCAAGGGCGTGCGGGTCTACGACGCGGACGGCGCCGATGCGGCGGCGCGTCTGGGGTCGGGCAAGTCGCTCAGCCCCGGCGAAGCGCACTTGCGCATCTCGCTCGACGTGTTCTTGCAGACGGCATGCGCGCGCCAGCGCGCGATCGCGCTCGACGCCGGCAGCGCGAACGACGTGTCGACCGCGCTCGCGCAGGCGCTCGGCGGCGGACCGAAAGAAGACGCCGCGCTGGGCGCGATCAAGCGGCTCGACGAAGCGCAGCGCAAGCACGTCGGCACGGAGCGCGCGCACAAGAACGCGCCGCTCAAGAAGCTGCGCGATCTCGAGCAGCAGCAGTCGCGCGCCGCCGGTGAAGCGCGCGGCGCGCTCGAAGCGCTCGCGTCGCTGCGCGAACGCATCACGACCGAATGCGCGAAGCGCGACCGCGACGCGACCGTTGCGGCGGACCTGGAACGGCGCGCGCGCGCGCTGCGCGCCGCGCACGTTCGCGCCCGGCTCGGCGCGCTCAAGGAATACCGCGGCGAGCTGGCGGCGCTGCAAGCCGCGCGCGCATCGTTCGACGACGTCGCGACGTTCGCGGCCGAACGCGTTCCGGCGCTGGACGACGCGTACCACGCCTGGCGCGCGGCCGAAAGCGTCGCGAGCGACGCCGCAGCGAGCGCGTCGGACGAAGCGCTGAGCGCGGACGAACGGCGGGAGCTCGCCGAGCGCCGCCGCGACGCCGGCACGTTCGACGACGTCGCGTTCGGCGCGCTGCGCGCGGCGGCGGCGCAAGCCGAAGCCGCCCGCGCGCGTTCCGCCGCCGCCTCGCACGAAGCGGCGTCCGCGCGGCGTGACGGGGACGGCGGCACGACGTCGTCCGGCGTTCTGCTCGCCGCCGGATTGACCGCGATCGCGGGCGACGTCGGCGTCGCGATCGGGCATCTGTGGCTCTGGACCGCGCTCGCCACGGTGATCGCGCTGGTGCTCGTGTTCGTCGCGTCCGCCCGCGCGCGCTCGCGCGCCGAGAGCCGCCGCGACGCCGATACCAAACAGCGCAACGCCGACACGGCGCTCGCGGACGAGCACACCGCCGCCGCCGCGATCCGGCACGTCCTCGAGCCGCTCGGCATCGCGACGATGGACGAGCTGGTCCGCCGCCGCGAACGCTACACCGCGCTCGCCGCGCGCGAGCAAACCGCGCTCAAAGCCGACGTGCGCGCCGGCAGCGCGCGCGAAGCGGCAATCGAATGCGCCGCGCGCTTCGATACGCTCGCCGACGCGCTGGTGCCGCACACGACGAACGGCCCGCGCGCGGCTGCGGACCGGGACGCGGTTCGCGCCGCAGCACACGGCCTCGCCGCACGCCGCCGCGAGCGCGAAGGGCTCGACGCGCGCTTGGCGATGCTCGCGATGCAGCGCAGCACGATCCTGCACGGCGACGACGACTTCGCGCTGCAAGCGGAGTACGACGCGCTGATCGCGAGCGGCGCGGAACCGGCAGCCGAAGACGATCCGCACACGCTGCGCGCGATCGAGTTGCAGCGCGCTGAGCTCGACGCACGCGCGCGCGCATCGGAACGGCTCGTCGCCAATCTGCAAGGCGAGTTGCGCGCGGGCGAAGAGAACGTGCCCGACGTCGCGACGCTGGACGAAGCGCTCGCCGCGACGCGCGCGGAGTGCGCGCGCCTGGAGTCGTTCGACCGCGCGCTCAACCTGGCGCGCGAGAAGATCGACGCGCGCAAGGACGAAGCGCACCGCGCCTTCGCGCGCCGGCTCGAAGAGTACAGCGCGGACGTCCTCGCCACGCTGAGCGGCGGCCGGTACGGCGAGATTCGCCTCGATCCCGCGACGCTCGCGATCCGCGTGCGCGTCCCGGAAACCAACGCGATCGAGGACATCGACAAGCTCTCCGCCGGCACGCGCGACCAGATCGCGCTGGTCGTCCGGTTCGCGACGGCCCGCATGTTCGCCGAAGGCCTCGAAACGCCGCCGCTGCTCCTCGACGACCCCTTCGCGTTCTGGGACACGCCGCGCATCGCGCGCTGCCTCCCGGCGCTGGTCCGCGGCGCCACCGACACGCAGTGCATCATCTTCACGGCAAGCCCCGAGCTGGCCGACGCCGTCGAAACGACCGGCGGAACGCGCATCGAGCTGAGCAGCCCCGTGGGCGCTCTTGCGTAGCGCGTCGGTTTCCCGGACGCGAACGACCCCGCGCATCAACGCACGGTTGATCCTCCTCACACTCATCCTTGCGGGGGCGGTGATCGGGCCCGGTATCTTTCTCATCGTCCAGCGCGAGACGGGTACCCGCACGATCGCGACCGTCGGCGATTGCCAAACGCTCGGCACCGGCAAGTACGACCGAACGCATTGCAACGGGACGTGGATCGTGGGCGGATCGCTGCTCGCCGGCGGCCACGTCGCTTACGGCACGATCAACGGCGCCCGCAAGGAGGACGTCGGAAAGAAGCTCGATGTAACGCTGCGAGGCGACAGCGCCTATACACGCGACCTCGGGCTACCGGCCGTCCTCATCGGCCTCGGCCTTCTCCTGATCGGGCTGCTCGCCCGCCGGATGACGATGCGCTGAGAGCGCCCGTTCGAGACGGCTCTCACCATACGGCGGTTTCGTCACCGGTTCGGCTCCACCAGAAGACGCATCAGCGACGGTACTTCCGCGGACAGCTCGCGTGCCAAGAAGCCCATTCCGATGCGTCGTGCGAGCACTTCGCCCGCGCGTGCGTGCAAATAGACGCCCCAGGCTGCCGCGTGCAGCGGCTCGGTGCCGCGCGCGAGCAGGCCGCCGATGATGCCCGCGAGCACGTCGCCGGAACCCGACGTCGCGAGGCCGATGTCGCCGTGCGCGTTGCGGTACAATGCGCCGCCCGGATCGGCGATGTGCGTCGTCTCGCCTTTGAGCGCGACGACCGCGTGAAATCGCCGCGCGGCGTCGCGCGCGAACGACTCCGGGTTCGCTTCGACGTCCTCGCGCGCGCACTGCATCATCGACGCCATCTCGCCGGCGTGCGGCGTCAGGATCGCCCGCCCGCGCAAACGCGCGATCGCATCGGCGCGATCGCTGAAACACGCCAGCGCCGCGGCGTCGATCTCCGCC
>JAXDMB010000003.1:0-6689 GCA_034666325.1 Vulcanimicrobiota bacterium | reverse complement strand
CTCTTCGCGCGTGGGCCACGTGACGCGCCGCATCTCGGTGACGACGCCGCGAACGAACTCCTGCGTGCGCGCCGCGTTCGCTGCGCGCTGCTGCGGGGTTGGTGCGGGACGATTCGTCACAGGACGGCTCCCTTGGTTTCGGGTCGCGGCCGGACGCACAGGCGTGCCGGGACCGCCGGGATTCGACTTCATAATGCCTTGTACCGCGGATGATTGGCAGGGCGGACAGGACTCGAACCTGCAACCCGCGGTTTTGGAGACCGCTGCGCTACCAATTGCGCCACCGCCCTATAGGGCCCGGCAAGCGGGCCCGCCGTACCGCTTCGCGGTACGGCAACAAAATGGGAATGGATAGCCGGGTTTATCTGGTTTCCCGGTGCGGTTTGTGACAGCGGCACCAGCGGCAATACTTGCTGAGCTCGAGCCGGTCGGTCGTCTTCTGTTTGTTCTTGAACGTGTTGTAGTTGCGGCGCTTGCATTCGGTGCAAGCCATCGTGACCATCACACGGGACTCTTTTTTCGCCATTTTCGGTTTCTCGGAAGGGCCCGGCAAGCGGACTCGCTGGACCCGGGGTGCCGGAGAACATGAAGAAAACGGACGCGGGGTCCGTTCCGAGGTGAAAGTGTAGCACAGGCCCGGGCCTCTGTAAACCGAAGACGGTGGCCATGCGCAAGCAGGACCCACCTCCCGCCCGATGCCGCTAGAGGCGGACGCCCTCTACGCGTGCCCGAGCTGCGGCGAAGAGAACGCGCTGGGCATCGATCCAACGGCCGGCCGCCGCCAAACGCTGGTGGAAGACTGCCCGGTGTGCTGCCGCCCGCTCGTCTTCTCGATCCTGGTCGACCCGGAGGGCGACGCAATCGTCGAACGAGTCGACCGGGAGTAGGCCGGTCGCGCAGAACGGGGGTCTCATGCCGCCCACCAGCCGCGCCGCCGAGGCCGGCGTCCCGTACCCGGCTCTCTAGGACGTGCTGTCCGTTCTCATCCCGGCGCGCGACGAGCAGGCCGACATCGGCGCGACCGTGACCAGCATCGCGCAGCGACTTGCGGCCGAGTCGATCGCGTTCGAGATCGTCGTGGTCGACGATCACTCGACCGACTCCACGGTCGCCGAAGTCGAACGCGCCGCGCTCGCTTGGCCGTCGGTGCGCTGCGTGCGCAACGCGCGCGCCGGAGGCTTCGGAAACGCGATTCACACCGGTCTCGAGAACTTTCGCGGCGACGCGGTATGCATCGTGATGGCGGACGCCTCGGACGATCCGGGCGACATCGTCGCCTACTGGCGCGCGATCGAGCTGGGTTACGATTGCGCGTTCGGCACGCGCTTCACAGGCCGCGCGAAGGTGGTCGACTATCCGCCGCTCAAGCTCGCGCTGAACCGCTGCGCCAACGCGTTCGTCGCGCTGCTCTTCGGAATTCGCTACAACGACGTCACCAACGCGTTCAAGTGCTACCGCCGCGACGTGATCGACGGTGTGAAACCGATCCTCTCGCCGCACTTCAACATCACCGTGGAGCTGCCGCTCAAAGCGATCGTGCGCGGCTTTTCGTGGACGGTTCTGCCGACGAACTGGTACAACCGCAAGCACGGCGTCTCCAAGCTGAAGATCAAGGAGATGGGCAGCCGCTATCTGTTCATCGTGCTCTACGTGCTCATCGAGAAGTGGCTCTCGCGCGGCGACTACCGGCGCGCCGCTCCCGGCGCGGACGCCGCGTCGCCGAAGGAGCGCTAGACCGCGACCAGCGGCGATTCCACCACGCGGTTCCGGCCCGCGTTCTTCGCACGGTAGAGCGCGCGGTCCGCACGTTCCACGACGTCGGTCGTACCATCCGCGGAACGCGCGTACGCGACGCCCACCGAGACGGTGACCGGCTTGCCGTCCGCGTACGCGATGCCGCCCGCCTCGATCGCGCCGCGCAGCCGTTCGGCGACCTGCATCGCGCGCTCGCGCGACGCGTCGCGCAGCAGCACGAGAAACTCCTCGCCGCCGAAGCGTCCCGCGACGTCCACGCCGCGAATGTTCTCGGCGATGATGCGGCCGATCTGCGCCAGCGCGCGGTCGCCGGTCTGATGGCCGAGCAGATCGTTGATCGACTTGAAGTGGTCGACGTCGAGCAGCAGCACCGCGTAGCGGCCGCCGGCGCGCACGTGCTTCATCGCCTCGTCGAGCGCGCGCGCGACGCCGCGCCGGTTCGGCAAGCCGGTGAGAACGTCGAGCGACGCCGCGCTGTGCGTCGCGGAAATCGCGCCGTAATCGCCGAGCAGCGGCCCGATCTCCGCGGCGGCGCGCTCGAAGTCCCGGTGCAGCACGTGCGCGACGCCGTCGAGCGGGCGGAACACGACGAGCGCGCCGCGCAGCCCGCCTTCCGCGTCGCGTGAGCCGAACGCGCACACGGCACCGTGCTCGTCGCTTTCCACGAGCGCGTCCTCGCCGGTGACCTGCAGCTCCAGCAGCGCGCGGCCGCCGAGCCGTTCGAGATCGCCGGGAACGGCCGCACCGAAGCGCATCAGCCGCGACCAGCGGTTGGCGCCGCCGCGCCCGAACGCCGCGATCTCCACCGACTCGCGCACGATCCGCGGATCGATCGACTCCAGGAGCGAGCGTAACTGCGGCTGCGGGTCGGATGCGTGCAGCATCGCCTCGACCGCTTGGCGGGAAAGCGCGAGCCGGTGCAGCCGCGCGTTGACGTGCGCGAGCCGCAGCAGCACCGCCGCGACGACCACCAGGGGCAGCATCACCAACACGCCGAGCAGTGCGCCCTCGGCCTTCGCGACGTGCACGATCGCGTAGGCCCAGCACGACTCCGCCGCGATCGTCGCGACCGTCGCACCGTCGGTGAGATGCCGCCGCCAGATGCGCAGCAGCGACCGCGACTGTCGCAGCGCAGAAAGCGGATCGAACCACAGCAAGTCGACGGCGAGGACGTACGCGGAGCCAATCGCGACGAAGACAGCCATAGTCCGGAGCGACGGCGGCGCCGTAACCGCGTCGCGCAACGGCCCCGCCACGAGCAGGGCCGCGAACAGCGCCGGAAAGCGCAGCGCGGCGGTGACGAACCGCTCGAAGAACGGCCGGCGCCGCAGCCCCGGCGGGCGCACGAGCTGCGCGGCCAGCGCACACCACGCCGCCCAGAACCAGCCCTCACGCACCAGCACGGCGATGAGAACGGCGGTCAGCAGGCCCACCCGGTCGCTGTCGGGCGTCGGCAGTACGCTGCGCTCGAAGTGCGCGGCCGGCGCGCGCAGCCAGCCCAGCGCGAGCGTCACCGCGACCGCGCCGATCAGGAACACGATGTCGTCGGCGCCCAGCGCGCGAATCGCCGCGGCGCCCCACACGAAGGTGAGGACCGTCGCCGCGAGCAGCGAGGCCGCGCGGACGAAACCGTGGACGCGTCGTGCGGTCAGACCGGACTCTCCGTGAACGAAGGGTCACCCGTTGACCGTTCGGTACTCCGCTCGCCGGAGAGACCCTGGAAAGGCGGCGTTCAGTCTTCCGGCGGAAGCCCGAGAAACGACCGGAACACGTCGATGAGCCGGCGCGGGATGCGCCGCCGGTCACCGAAGCGCCGTTCGATGAAGATGCTGATCTGAGAGCGCCGCCGTTCGCCGCGACGGCGGTCTTCGCGCTCGCTCGAGCGGCGGTCGGAATCGTCGTTCACGGTGCGCGGCCGTTCGCTACACGAACGAGGCCGACATTCCGCGACGAGATCGCGACGGGCTACAAGCGGCGGTTGAAAGCTGGTGCGCCCGGGCGGACTTGAACCGCCAACCTCGGCCTTAGGAGTGCCTCGCTCTATCCAGTTGAGCTACGGGCGCACGGGGTGAGACGTTCCCGCACCGAAGATGCGGTCCATGCAGACGCATACCCGGCATATCCCGCCGATGAGCGCGGCCCCGGCCGATTTCTCCGTCGAACGCGATCTGCCCGAAGGTTTCGCCGCGTTCTACCGCCCGCTGCACGACGCGTTCACACCGCGCCAGCAAGCGGCGATCGCGGCTCGCCGGGTCGTTCTCGCGGCCTCGCAGGCCGGAACCAAACCGCGGTATCTTCCGCCGTCCGGCGCGCAAGGTGATTGGCGAGTCGAGATTCCGGACTGGGTTCGCGATCAGCGCAATCAAATGACCGGGCCCGCGGACGATCACGCGCTGTGCGTCAAGCTGCTGAACTCGGGCTCGCCCGCGGTAATGGTCGACCTCGAGGACTCGATGGCGAACGAGTTCGCGCTCACGCTGCGCGGAATCCACAACACGGTCGCGATGTACTACGGCGAGCTGACGTACGTCGATGAGAAGCGCGGCGGCAACGTCGTGGGCATAAAGCCGTCGAGCACCGTGCTCTGGACGCGCGTGCGCGGCTTGCATCTCTCGCAAGCGGGAATCTACGACGAGCCGACCTCGGCCGCGCTGTTCGACCTCGCGCTGCTCGTGTACAAGCTCGACTTCGCGCGGCTGAAGCACCCGCTCGCGATCTACATCTCGAAGTCGGAGTCGGCCGAGGAAGCGTTGTGGTGGCGTGACGTGTTCCAAGCCGTCGCGCGCGCAAAGGGCCTGGACGACCCGTACGCGATCAAGGCGATGGCGCTGGTCGAAGCGTTCCCGTTCGCGTACGAGATTGAAGAGTTCGCGTACAACCTGCGCGACCATCTGCTCGGGCTGAACCTCGGCCGCTGGGACTACATGGCGTCGCTGATCGACTTCAACCTCGAAGATCCGAACTGGGTGCTGCCCGACCGCAACACGATTCAGCACGACGTCGCGTTCTTTCAAAACCTGCGCGAGCGCATTCCCGAAGTGTGCCACCGCCACGGGCTGCTCGCGATCGGCGGGATGACCGCGCTCTTCCCCGACCGCAGCGATCCCGAGCTCAACGCGCGGGCGATGGCGGTGCTCGAACAGGACAAGCGCAACGAGTCGCACGCGCTGTTCGACGGCGCGTGGACTGGGCACCCGGATCAGAACGCGATCGCGGTCGCGCAGTTTCCCGCGCCGAATCAGGGCTTCGCGCGCAAACCCGGCGCCAACGCGACGCCCGATCTGCTGCCCTCGATCGACGGCGTGGGAACGAAGACCGAAGCCGGGACGCGCGCCGCGGTTCGAACGGTGATCCGCTACCGCCACGGCTATTTGAGCGGACTGGGCGCGTCGCTCCTCGACGGGTTCATGGAAGATCTCGCGACCGACCGCATCTACCGCCTCATGATCACGCAGCGCATCAAGCACGGCATGCACACCGCCGCGGACGTCACGCGCTTTTTCAACGAGGAGCTCGCGAAGCTGCTCGCCGAGCCGGCCGCGCAAAACCCGGCGGAAGCTGACACATTCCGCGAAGCGCGGCGCCAGGCCGAGCAGATGATCACGCAAGGCTATCATGATCCGATCTAATGGCTTCGGCTCCGCCGAACCCGTCACGGCCGGCCTTCGGCCGGCTCGTGCTGACGTGCTCGCCGGTGGCGCGGCTCTGTTCATGTCGATCGCCTTTGTTCGATCGCCCGCGCGCGCGGCGCAGTACACCTTCAAATGGGGTCACGCGACGCAGCTCAACCACCCACTGCACGTCAACGCGGTGCGCGTGAAGAACGAGGTCGCGAGGCGGTCGAACGGCCGGCTCGCGATCCAGATATTTCCGAGCAACACGCTGGGCGGCGACCCGGCGATGCTGCAGCAGTCGCGCACCGGCGCGCTCGAGCTGTACGCGGGCTACGGCGGCATCTTCGCGAGCGTCGCGCCGCTCGCCGGAATCGAAGGCATCGGGTTCGCGTTCAAAAACCAGGCGCAGGCGCTGGCCGCGTTCGACGGTGCGCTGGGCGGCGCGGTCCGCAAGGAGATGGACTCAAAAGGCTGGGTGACGTTCGAGCGCCCGTGGGTCAACGGCTTCCGGCAGATCACGACGTCCACCAAGCCGATCCGCACGGTGGCCGATCTCGAAGGGCTGAAGATTCGCACGCCGCCCACGAAGATCTGGGTGGACATGTTCAAGGAGCTGGGCGCCGCGCCGACGCCGATCGCGGCGAGCGAGATGTACACCGCGCTCCAGACGCACGTCGTCGACGCGCAAGAGAACCCGTTCACGATCCTCGAGACGTACCGGTTGTTCGAGGTGCAGAAATACGTCTCGGTGACCAACCACATGTGGTCGAACTTCTGGCTCGTCGCGAACGCCGACGCGTTCAAGTCCCTTCCGCCGGATCTGCAGACGATTCTGCGCGACGCGATGAACAAATACGCGCTGACGAACCGCCGCGAGATGGAGCTGTCGAACGCGAGCCTCGCCGAAAAGATGGGCCGTGTCTACGGGATGAAGATCAACCAGGTGGACACCGCCCCGTTTCGCGCGCGCCTCAAGCCGTTTTACGCGCGGCAGAAAACGGACTTCGGCGGGGAGGCGTGGAGCCTGCTCGAGCGCAGCGTCGGAACGTTGAGCTGAGCACGACACCGGCCGGTGCCGGCGCGGTCTTCGGGCAAGCGACCGAGCAGGGCGCCGCTTTCGGGAAAAGAGTGCGGCATGGATAGCGATACGCACGTCACCGAGACCAAAGAGACGACGATCGAGAAGAAAACGGTCGTTCAGGAACCGACCGTCGTGGAGCACGTTCACGAGCCTCATCATGGTGAGACGGTGACGATTACTACGCATACTGAGGGGTAGCTCTTCGGGCATCGTGGCGGGGCGGGGGGGGGGGGGGGGGG
>JAXDMB010000002.1:0-4139 GCA_034666325.1 Vulcanimicrobiota bacterium | reverse complement strand
GTCGCCGTGTCGCGCACGACCGCGCTCGACGGTGCGTCGCACGCGACGTCGTCGAACGCGTCGAGGAACGCGTCGTGCGCCGCGCGCCGCTCGCGGCGCACCTGGCGGTCGGACAAGCCGAGCTCCGCCGCGACGACCGCCAGCGGCTGCTTGTCGATCTCGCAGCGCAGCAGCGCGGCGTGCATGCGGCCCAAGCCGCCGTGCGCGCGACCGGTGTGCGGGCGTTCGCGGCAGCGCACGAGGCTCGCGTGCACGAGACCGCGCACGCGCTCGAGCGCGCGGCCGTTCGCGCTCGCGTCGCGCCGCGCCGCCGCGGGCGCGAAGCACGCGCGCACGAGCGGATTGCGGCGCAGCTCCGCGGCGTCGTCGAGATTGCGCAGCAAATGCCGCGACGCGCAGTAGTCGGAACGCGTCGGATCAGCGCGCGGCATCGAATGCGCACCGGTGATTCAGGGTGGGGAACACGATCTGCGGCTCTCCTAGCCGAGCAGTCCCGCCTACACCCGTAGGACGCTGTTTACCATTGCGGCACTGCGACGTCCTGCACAGCTACCAGCGCCTCCGCTGTCGCTACGGCGCGAAGGTGCTGTTGAAAGCCTGTTGCGCCTCCGCTTTGCTACGGCGCGTCTCCGCGCGTTACGGAACGTAACGCGCGGAGACTCGCCCGAAGGGCGAAAAAAAATCAAACACACCATCGCGCCGTAGCGCCAGCGGAGGCGCAACAGGCGGTTCAGCGCGGCGGCGTTATCCCCAGCTCCTGATAGAAGGCATTGGGGTTCATTGCGCGGCCGAGGAACGCTCGCACTTCCGCGTCGGGCTCGCGCAGGCGCGCGGGCGCGAGGATGTCGTTGCGGTACGCCATGCCGGCCGCGGGATTGGTGAGGCCCTGCGCCTTGAAGCGCGAGAACATGTCCTGCGCGTACACTTTCGACCACAGATAGCCGTAGTAGCCCGCGTCGTAGCCGCCCATCAGGTGGCCGAACTCCGACTGCGGGTGCGTGCCGGCGACGTATTGGTTGGGCGTCGTCTGCGCGACCGTGGCGGCCCACACGGCCGTGGTATCGACAGGCGGCTTCTGGGTGTGGTATTGGATGTCGACCGTGCTGTAGAGGATCTGCTGCGTCGTTTGGAGCGCGTAGTGCACGTAGCGCGCGGCGATCATCTTCTGCACGAGCGCGTCGGGCAGCGGCTGGCCCGTCGTCACGTTGGAGCTGACGCGTTTGAGGATCGCGGGATCCCACGCCCAGTTCTCGAGCATCTGCGACGGCGCCTCGACGAAGTCTTGGCGGAAGCCGCTGGTGAGCGTCTCGTACGGCTCGTTCGCGAGCATCAGCGCCATGTTGTGGCCGAACTCGTGGAAGAACACCTCGACGTCGCCGTGCGTGAGCAGCGCGGCTTTGCCGGGCGCGGGCTGCGGCCAGTTGCCGACCACCGAGCCTTCCGCGAGCCGGACGGTTCCGTCGGGCATCACGCGGCGCGGGATGAGCGGGAAGTTCGCGAAGTGGTCGTACTTGCCCGGCCGCGGGAACAGGTCGAGGTAGAAGCGCCCGAGCGGTTTGCCCGACGCGGCGTCGGCGACTTCGTACGCGAGCACCTGCGGCTGCCACACCGGGACGTCCACGCGGGTGAACTTCACGCCGAGCAGCTCCTGGTAGATCGAGAGCACGCTGTCGACGACGTGCTGCACCGGGAAGTACTGCTTGATCTCGTTCTGGTCGACCGCGTACTTCGTCTTGCGCAGCTGGTTCTCGTAATACGTCTGGTCCCACTGGTCGAACGTCGTCTTGCCGTCCGCCTTCGCGAGCGCCGCGTCCTCGTCGCGCTCCTGGCGCGCCTTGGGCAATATGGCGCTGTCGATCTGCGCGAGGAAGCTCTGCACGCGCTGCGGCGACGACGCCATGCGGTCGGACAGCACGTACGCGGCCCACGTCGGGAATCCGAGCAGGTGCGCGAGGCGGTCGCGCGTCGCGATCGCGTCCGAGAGCAGCTTCACGTTCGCGTCGCCGCCGCGGTTGTTGTAGGCGATGTAGTACGCCTTGCGTGCGGCGGCGTCCGTCTCGTTCTGCAGGAACGGCCCGACCGTCGACTCGTTCACCGGCAGCGTGTAGCCGCCGTCGGCGGTCTTCTTGAGCGACGCGGCGACGAAGTCGGGCGGCAGCGGCTGCGCCTGCGCGGCGGTGAGCGGGATCGTGGACTCGTCGTTGCCGAGGTTCGCCTGGAACTTGTTCTGGTAGTCGGTGAGCTTTTGCTGGAGCGCGACGAACTCGCGGCGCTGCGCGTCGGGGAGTCCCGCGCCGCTGCGCTTGAGCGTGGTGATCCAGAGCTGCGTGAGCTTTTGCTGCGCGGCATTTTGCGCGGTGCCGCTCGACTGCGCGGCGGCGAGCGCGCGGTAGAGGTCCGGGCGCGCGGCGAGCTCGCTCAGCACGTTGCCGGCGTCGGTGGAGCATTTGAGCGACGCGGCGCGGACCGCTTTGTCCGGCGACACGTTGTAGAGGAACGCCTGCGCGGCGAGGTCGTCGTTGAAGTCGGCCGACGCGGTCTCCAGCGGAAGCACGACCGTCGCGAACGTTCGGGCGGAGCGCGCGCGCACGATCGTGTCGACGCGCTGCTTGACCGTCGCGACCGACGTCTTGCACGACGACGCGATCCGGGCCGGGCTCAGCGACCAGTCGACCGCGAGCACCGCCGCGGCGGGTTTCGCCGCCGATCCGAGGGGGAGCGTGGCCAAGAGCGCGGCGGCCAGGACGGCAGCCGAGCTACGCGAGAATACGGAGTTCATTGCTCCGTCTACGTTCGCGGGGCGGGCCCGCGTTCCGTCCGCGCGCACGGCGCGGTCGCGCGGAGGGCTGCCGAACCGCGCCGCCGCACTTGGCGCCATGCTTCGTCCGCTGCTGCGCGTAGGCGCCGCGCTCGCCCTCGCCGCTCTGATCGCGCCGGCCGTTCCGTCGGCCGCGCCGCCCCCCGGGATCGCGTACGACGAGATCGTGCGCGTCGTGGTCAACGCGACGCCGCCTCCGCCCGGGAACTTCCAGGCCGACCTAGCGGCGCTGAGCTCCGGGCAGGCCGTCGCGGCGTCGCCGACGCCCGCGCCCAAGAAGCGCGGCATCAGCATCGGCAACATCGCCGGCGTGCTGGCGGGCGGCGGCGGCGCGGGCGACGTGGCGGGCGCGGTCGCCGGCAACGTGATCTCGAACGCCGTCGAGAACGCGGTGTCGAACTCGCTGGGCGCGCAGTTCGGGGCGCTCGGCGCGATGGCGCGCAGCTTTCTGACGCCGCACCAGATGCGGTACGCGTACTGGAACGGCTGGGAGCGGGTGGAGGACGTGACCGCGCAGACCGCCACGATCCGCAAGTGCGACGCGGGCCAGGTGATCCACCTGAACCTCGCCGCGAAGACGTACGCCGTCTACGATCCGGCGTCGGAGCCCACGCCCACGCCGGCTCCCGCGCCGCCCGTCGGACGCGGCCGGGCGCAGCGCGCGTCCGGCGAGCCGGCGCAGCCCGGAACCGCGGTGGCGAGCCTCACGGAGGCCACGCGGCCGCTGGGCGCGGTGACGATGGAGAACGTGAAGACGACCGGCTACGACACCGCGACGACGTTCGCGATGAGCCAGTCCACCGGGAGCTGCCGGGACGGCGGCGCGACGATCGAGACGGTGCAGTACCTGCCGGCGATCGTGCGGCCCACCGTGAACTCGTGCCCGGTCCGGCGCGCGCCGATCCCGACCACGGCCGCCGAAGCGGTCACCCCCACCGCAAGCGGCGGCTGCCGGCCGACGTTCACGGCGAGCCGCACGGGCCCGACGCCGCCCGCTAACCGCCTGGCGCTGTACTCCCTGGTGACGTTCGCGGCCGCGAACGCCCCGACGCCGGCGCCGGGAGCGGCGGCCGGCGGGGTCGGTTTCCTCACCGAGCGCGGCAACCTCAAGACGCTCGGCCCGGCCGACGCCGGCGTGTTTTCGGTGCCGCCCGGGTTCACCAAAACCGGCTCCTGAGCGCCCGCGTCACGGGGTGTTCGTGCACGCGTGGTAGGCGTTCGAGTATTCCGGCTGCAGAGTATACGACTGGCTATTGAGCGGGATGGTGGTGATGTATTGGCGGCACGCGTCGCCCACCTCGAGGTCGAAGTACTTGTTGTA
>JAXDMB010000001.1:0-3960 GCA_034666325.1 Vulcanimicrobiota bacterium | reverse complement strand
TGCGTGTAGCTGTCGAGCGCCACGGTCATCCGGCCGTTGCTGCTGCGCGCGATCTCACGGAACCGGTTCACGAGATACGCGCGGGCCGCGAACACGCCGCGGTTCGCGCCGGACTGCTCGGAGAACGTCGAGCGCGTTCCGAAGCCCACGAGCCGCTCGTCGGTAGCGCGGAGCTGCGCCGCGGACACGCGCGCCAGCGCGGCCGAGACGGCGGGGTCCAGCGGCGGCGCCGGGACATCGGCACGCGCCGGCAGGACGGCACCGAGCGCAACGATGAGAGCAAAGGCAAGCAGACGGTACGGCGGTCGGTTCAACGGCATATCTGCGCGCGTACCGCGCAACCGGCGCCCGGCCCTGCGTGCCGGCACGTCAGGAGATGGCTCGCTTGCGGACGAACGACTCGGCCGTGACCTGGGCCGCGATCCGCAACGACGAGCGCGCGCACGCCGCGCTCGCCGGCCTTTTGACGGTCGTCGCGCTGGGCGTCGTGTCCGGTTTTCACGCGACGGCGTTCAACAATTTCGTCTGGCTCGCGGACGCGTGGCTCCACGGCAAGCCGTACCTGCCGCACTTTCCGGGCGACTACATCGACGCGATCCCGTACCACGGGCGCGCGTACGTCTACCAGGCGCCGCTGCCCGCCGTGCTGATGCTGCCGTTCGTCGCGATCTGGGGGCTCGACGCGAACGAGACCGCCGTGTCGATCGTGCTCGCCGGCGTCGGGATGGCCGCGGCGTGGCGCGTCGCGCGGCTGATCGGCCTCTCGCGGCGATGGACGGCATTGATGGTCGCCTTCATGCTGTTCGGCACCAGCTACGCGTATTGCGCCGCGGACGGCAGCGCGTGGTTCATCGCGCACTCGGGCGCGGTGGCGTTCACGATGCTCGCGCTCGCGGAGTGCTTGGGATCGCGCGTGCCGTGGCGCGTGGCGCTGTGGGCGCTGTGCGCGGCGTTCTGCCGGTATCCGATGATACTCGCGTTTCCGGCGTACGCGGTCGCGGTGTGGCCGCAGATTCGTGCTCGTCCCGTGCGTCTCGCAGGCGTCGCCGCGGTCGGCGCGCTGTTCGCGATACCGTCCGCGCTTTATAACTACGTGCGCTGGGGAACGATCGCGGACGTCGGTTTCACGAAGTTCTACCGCATCATGGACCAAGGCAAGACCGATCCCGCGCCGCCGTTCGCGCTGAAGAACCTCGGCATGCAGCTGCAGTTCTATTTCCTCGAGAAACCGCGCGTCCTCGCAACGCCGCCGTATCTGGTCGCCGGACAGTTCGGCACCGCGCTCACCTTCACGAGCCCGGCGCTGCTGCTCGCGTTCCTGGCGCCGATCCGCGAGCGCGCCGTGCAATTGCTGTGGTTCGCGACGGCGTGCTGCGCGATTCCCGCCCTGCTGTACTACAGCACGGGAATGGTGCAGCTCGGCGCGCGGCACGCGCTGGACTTCATCCCGTTCCTGTACGCGCTGATGGCGTACGCGATCCGCGCACGGCCGTCGCCGTGGTACGTGCCGCTGTTCGCATGGTCGATTCTGTTCGGCATCATCGAGCTCGCGGTGTGGACATGGGCGCCGAAGCTGGTGTACGGATGACGTTGCGCGACGTCGCGGTCGTGACGGGCGTGGGACTGCTGTTCTGTTTCCGCCGGGCGGGGATTCGGGCGATCGTGCGGTTCTACCGGCGGCTCGGCCCACCGAGCTAGCACTGGGCGACCGGGTGGAACCGCGGCGCGCGCCGTAGCACGCACGCGATGGCCACCAACAGCAAGCCCTCCGGCGACGAGCTGCGGACCCTCGCCGACGAGGCCAAGACCGCCCGCGCCCGCATCTCGACGCCCAAGGGCGACATCGTGTTCACGTTCTATCCCGACGACGCGCCGCTGCACAGCGCCGCGTTCATCAAGCTGGCGCGCGCCGGCTTTTACGACGGGCTCAAATTTCACCGGTACGAGCCGGGGTTCGTGATCCAAGGCGGCGACCCGAGCGGAAACGGTACCGGCGGCCCCGGCTACAATCTCGAAGCGGAGTTCAGCGAGCGCCCGCACATTCAAGGCACCGTCGCGATGGCGCGCAGCGCGAACCCCAACTCTGCCGGCAGCCAGTTCTACATCTGTCTCGGCGACGCGCCGTTCCTCAACCGGCAGTACACGGTGTTCGGCCACGTGATCGAAGGGCAGAACGTCGTCGACCAGATCCGCGCCGGCGACGTGATGAACAGCGTGACGATCGAAGACGGCGCCGCGAACAGCGGCGGCAAAGAAGCGGGCAACGGCTGAGCCTGCCGCATCTCGCCCTCGGGACGCAGGGCTGGTCGTATCCGGACTGGGTAGGTCCGATGTACGACGCCGGGACCCGTCCCGAGGGCTATCTGCGCGAGTACGCCGACGAGTTTCGCAGCGTCGAGATCGACTCGACGTTCTACGGGACGCCGCAGCCGGACCGCGTGCGAAAATGGGCCGCGCAAGTTCCGGACGGCTTCACCTTCGCGCTGAAGCTGCCGCGCGAGATCACGCACGACCGGCGGCTGCTCGGCTCGCGCAAGCTGGTCGAGGAGTTCGTCGCGAGCGCGCTCGAGTTCGAGGACAAGCTCGAAGCGATTCTCATTCAGACCGCGCCCGACTTCGTTCCCGCCGAGATCGACGCCGTGGAAGAGTTCATGCGCGAGCTGCCGGCGGGACCGCGCTGGGCGTTCGAAGTGCGCGACCGCGACTGGTTCCACGGTGAGCCGCATCAGCGGCTGCGCGACGCGCTCGGCACGCACGGTGTCGCGCTCGCGGTCAGCGACGGCCCGTTCGTGTCGCTCGAGACGATGCTGCACGAGCTGCGCCGCCCGACCGCCTCGCACGCGTACATTCGCTGGCTCGGCACGCGCGAGTCGGTGCCGCGCTTCGACCAGCTCGTGATCGACCGCGCCGCGCAGATCGCGCAGTGGGCGGAAGCGATTCGCGACACGGCGCCGCAGCTCGTGCGCATCGCAGGCTACGCGAACAACCAGTACGCGGGCCACTCGCCCGGCACGATCCGCATGGTGTACGACGCGCTGGGCGTTGCGCACGAACGCCCGAAACGCATCGAGCAGACGTCCTTGTTCGACTGATGATCCGGCTCGCATGAGATTCCTCGACGAAGCGGAGGTGGAACGCCGGCTCGAAGCGGTCGATCTGGTCACGGTGATGCGCGAGACGCTGACTCTCGCGGCGACCGGCGAGGCCGGTGGGCCGGTTCGCGCGTCGCTGACAACGCGTGAAGGCGTCTGGTTCGCTGCGATGCCCGCCTGGAGCGGCGGACCGCGGACCGCGATCGTGCGCGTGTGAGCGCCGACACAACGCGGTCGCCGTCGGCGCTGCGGGTCGTCCTGCTGTGGCTCGCCGGCCTCGATCTCCGGCTCACGCTGCTCGCGGTGCCGCCGGTGATTCCGCTGATCCATCGCGATCTGCACCTGAACGAGTCCGGGATCGCGGCGCTTTCGAATTTGCCCGTGCTGGTGCTGGCGGGCTCGTCGATGTTCGGCGCGCTGCTCACCGCGCGGCTCGGTGCGCGGCGCGCGCTGGTCGTCGGGTTGTGGATCATCGCGATCGCGTCGGCGGTGCGCGGCGTCGGTCCGTCGGTCGTCATGCTGTTCGCCGCGACGCTCGTCATGGGCATCGGAATCGCGCTGATCCAGCCTGCGTTTCCGTCGCTCGCGCGCTCGTGGTTCGGCGCCTCGCGCAGCGCGTTCGCGACCGGTATCTGGGCGAACGGATTGCTGTGCGGCGAGGCGATGAGCGCGTCGCTGACGCTGCCGTTCGTGCTTCCGCTCGTCGGCGGTTCATGGGAGCGCAGCTTCGTGGCGTGGAGCGTTCCCGTCGCGCTCACCGCGATCGCGCTCGGCGCGGTACGCGATCCGATCGACACGCCGCCGCCGTCGGCCGGCGCGTGGCTGCCCGACTTTCGCGACCGGCGCGTGTGGCTGCTCGGCACGTTCC